>JAQGKA010000347.1 GCA_028290355.1 Tardiphaga sp.
CAAGGACGTGCTGACCGTCACCAGCCGCACCAACGCGGCGCACATCTTCGCCGGCGAATATTTCGCCGAGGAAGTCCGCCGCGACGTGTTCGAGCGCTACGGCGAAAAGAAACTCTATGAAGGTGGCTTGTCGGTCCGCACCACGCTTGATCCCAAGCTGCAGGTGATGGCGCGCAAGACCATGGTCAATGGCCTCATCACCTTCGACGAGGCCCATGGCTGGCGCGGCGCCAGCAACAAGATCGACATCGCCGGCGATTGGGGCGTGAAATTGGCCGAGGTGAAATCGCTGTCCGACATCGCGCCGTGGAAGCTCGCGGTGGTGCTGGACGTCAGCGACCAGTCGGCGCGGATCGGCTTCCAGCCGGGCCGCGAACTTGGCGGCGCCGTGCTCAAGGACCGGCAAACCGGCAACATCACGCTGGAAGGCGTGAAGTGGGCGAAGCCCGCTGCGGGGCCGGCGCGCGGCAAGACACCAACGGCGGTGTCGCAGGTCCTCAACGCGGGCGATGTCATCTATGTCGATCCGCTCATGAAGGACGGCGCGGCGGTCGAGGGTCAGTTCCGGCTGCGACAATACCCTGAAGTGTCCGGCGCCATGGTGGCAATGGATCCGTGGACCGGCCGCGTGCTGGCCATGGTCGGTGGCTTCTCGTTCGACCAGAGCCAGTTCAACCGCGCCACGCAGGCTTATCGCCAGCCCGGCTCGTCGTTCAAGCCGCTGGTGTATTCGGCAGCGATGGATAACGGCTACACGCCATCGACCGTGGTGGTCGATGCGCCGCTCGAGATCGATCAGGGGCAGGGCGCCGGCGTCTGGCGTCCGGAGAACTACTCGACCGGCAAGTATTTAGGTCCGACCACGCTGCGCAATGCGCTGATGCGCTCGCTCAACACGGTGACGGTGCGCCTCGCCCAGGACGTCGGCATGCCGCTGATCGGCGAATATGCCAAGCGCTTCGGCGTTTACGACGAATTGCCGAACTATCTGTCCTATGCGCTGGGCGCCGGCGAAACGACCGTGATGCGCATGGTCACCGCCTATTCGATGTTCGCCAATGGCGGCAAGCGGGTGAAGTCGACGCTGATCGATCGCATCCAGGATCGCTATGGCCACACCATCTTCAAGCATGACCAGCGCGAATGCCGCGGCTGCGAGGCGCCGGATGGCTGGAAGAACCAGCCGGAGCCGCAGCTCGTCGATCGTCGCGAGCAGGTGCTCGATGCCATGACCGCCTACCAGATCACCTCGATGATGGAAGGCGTGGTCCAGGGTGGCACCGCGACTGTGATGCGCGATGTCGGCAAGCCGATCGCCGGCAAGACCGGTACCACCAACGACGCCAAGGATGCCTGGTTCATCGGCTTCTCCCCGGATGTCGTGATTGGTCTTTATGTCGGCTACGATAAGCCGCGCAGCCTCGGCGCCAAGGCTACCGGCGGCGGGCTTGCGGCACCGATCGCGCGCGACTTCATGAAGCTGGCACTCGCCGACAAGCCGGCGATTCCGTTCCGCGTGCCGGCCGGCATCAAGCTGATCCGCGTCGATGCCAAGTCCGGCATGCGCGCCGGACCGGGCGACACCGGTCGCACCATTCTCGAGGCCTTCAAGCCGGGCACGGTGCCGCCGGATAATTATTCGGTGATCGGCGTCGCGGATGCGGATGGCCGCTCGCTGTCGGTGTCACCCGATGCCGATCGCAGCATCCTGCGCTCGGGTACCGGCGGGCTGTATTGAGGCATCACGGCGATTGCGCTTTGCCGCGCACGCCGCTACATCCCAAACGTCATTCCATCGCGGCCCCTGAGGCCGCAGATCAGAGACTCCATGCGCGCTGAAATCGAACGCCTCGTTGAAGAGATCAAGCAGTCAGTCGGGCTGCTGAGGAGGCATCTTTGACGTCGATGCATCCACGGCACGACTTGCAGAGCTGAACACGCTCGCTGAAGACCCCAATCTCTGGAACGATCCCCAGAAAGCCCAGAAACTGATGCAGGAGCGGACCTCGCTGGAGGATTCGCTCGGCGGCATCGGCAAGGTTACGCGCGAACTCGACGATAATATCGAGATGATCGAGCTCGGCGAAGCCGAGAACGATGAAGGCGTCGTGCTCGAAGCCGAGAACGCGCTGAAGGCACTGAAGAAGGAAGTCGCGCGCCGCGAGCTGGAAGCCCTGCTCTCCGGCGAAGCCGACCGCTTCGATTCCTACCTCGAAGTCCATGCCGGCGCCGGCGGCACCGAGAGCCAGGACTGGGCCTCGATGCTGTTGCGCATGTACACGCGCTGGGCAGAGAAGCACGGCTTCAAGGTCGAATATCTCGAAGAGACCCAGGGCGAAGAAGCCGGCATCAAGTCCGCAACGATCCAGATCTCCGGACATAACGCCTATGGCTGGCTGAAGACCGAGGGGGGCGTGCACCGCCTGGTGCGGATCTCGCCCTATGATTCGAACGCGCGGCGGCACACCTCGTTTTCGAGCGTGGCGATTTTCCCGGTGGTCGACAACACCATCAAGATCGATATCAACGAGTCCGACGTTCGTGTCGATACCATGCGCTCGGGTGGTGCCGGCGGTCAGCACGTCAACAAGACCGAATCCGCGGTGCGCCTCACGCATATTCCGAGCGGCGTCGCCGTGGTCTGTCAGGCCGGCCGTTCGCAGCACAAGAACAAGGCCCAGGCCTGGGACATGTTGCGCGCGCGGCTCTACGAGATCGAGCTGAAGAAGCGCGAAGCGCAGGCCGCCGCCGATCAGGCCGCCAAGACCGAGATCGGCTGGGGCCACCAGATCCGCTCCTACGTGCTGCAGCCCTATCAGATGGTGAAGGACCTGCGCACCGGCGTGCAGACCTCGGACACCTCTGGCGTGCTCGATGGTGACCTCGACGAGTTCATGGCGGCGACATTGGCGCAACGCGCCTTCGGCATCTCGCCCGGCGCAGTCGAAGACGTGGACTAAACCATGCCCCAGGTATTGGCCCATGTTGCGTTTATCGGTTTGGGACGCATGGGCCACGGCATGGCCGGCCGTTATCTCGATGCCGGTTTTACGGTTGCGGTGTGGAATCGCAGCAGGGCCAAGGCCGACGACCTGATCGCCCGCGGTGCGCGCTTCGCCAGTTCACCGGCAGACGCCGCTGAGAATGCCGATGCCATCGTCACCATGGTCGCGGATGATGCCGCTTCCCGCGCCGCGTGGCTCGGCCCGGATGGCGCTGCGACAACCGCCAAGACCGGTGCGCTGGCGATCGAATGCTCCACCGTTTCCTATCAGTACGCGCTCGACCTCAGTCGTGAGCTGACTGCGCGGGGTCTCACCTATCTTGACTGTCCCGTCACCGGCCTGCCGGATGCCGCAGCCAGCGGAAAGCTGACGCTGCTGGTGGGCGCCGAGGCGGCTGATCTGGAGCGCGCGCGGCCGTTCCTGACGCCGGTAGGGTCGACGATCCGGCACTTCGGTCCGGTCGGCAGCGGCACGGTCTACAAGCTGATCAACAATCTGATGGGCGCGATTCAGATCGTTGGTCTTGCCGAAGGCCTCGCCATCGCCGAGCAGGCCGGGCTCGACATGAAGCTGGTGCTGGAGTCGATCGAGCACGGCGTCACCGCCAGCCCGGGCGTGATCCGGCATTCGCGCCGCATGGTGGAGCGGAATTTTGCCGACGCGACCTTTACGGCAGCGCTCCGGCAAAAGGATGCGGCCTATGCAGTCACGTTGGCCGAGAGCCTGTTGCAGGGAACGCCGCTGGTCAGTCGAGCTGCCGTAGCCGTTTATGACAAGGCCAAGGCTTACGCGCCTGACGATGACGAAGCGAAGATGATCGAACTCGTCTCGCGTCCCAAGGATAGCGCGCCGAACTAGCGCGTCGTCCGCGCCTGCGGCGTCTTGCAACAGCGCTGCTGTCACGACCTCCTCTTTCCTTCATTTATACGACCGGTATGATCGGGCAGCCGGAACCCGCAGCGGTTCGTCGGCTTGTCTCGACGCCGCGCGTCGCGGCGATCACGATTCAATTAGTGGGGGGCGTCATGAAGATCATTCCCATTCTCGCCATCGGTGTTGCGCTGATGCTGGCCGGCTGCGGTCGCGATCCCGGGCCGGCCGGTCCGAAAGGTGAGCCGGGCGTGCAGGGACCGGCGGGTCCGCAGGGCGCGCAAGGCGTGCAGGGCATTCCCGGCGTGCAGGGCCAGGCCGGCGCGCAAGGTCCGCAGGGACCACAGGGCGCTCCGGGCACGCCCGGTGCAGCCGGCGAAAAGGGCGACAAAGGCGACGCTGCACCGGTCAACCTTCGCGTGGTTCAGGCCGACGGCTCGGTGAGCTGCGAGGCCAACGAGACGCTGGTCTCCGTGTTCTGTCCGAGCGGCGGCGCGCTGGATGGCATGAAGTGTGCGACGTCGCCGACGGTCGGCCTCTGCCTCAAGAAGCCGTAGCTATAATTGCCGCGGGCGCGGCGCCAGTATGACAGCCAGGCCGTGAACCGGCCGCTGTCGCGCTGGCGTCGTGCCATGTGGCGCTGCAGGGGGGGCAGGGTGCAGCCTGGCGGCTGCGACATTATGACTTCGTTACAGGTATTGCCTTACTGATCTTTGTGAGAATCGAAATCACGGGTAGCAGGCGAACTGTTATGAAATCGCGCAACGTCCTAACCGCCGGCACCTTGCTGACGGGCACTTTTGTTATCCTCGCTGTGTCATTTGCCGTTTCGTTGATACTACAGTTCTCGCAGGCCTGGTCGGAGCTGGAGAACGCGCGGCGCGCCGGGGCGCTTGCTGGCGCAGATGCGGCGATCTTCCGAACCACCCAGATGCTGCGGATCGCGCGCGCCTCTGCCCAGACGTTCATCGTCTCGGCCGATCAGGCCCTGCCGGACATCAAGCGACTGCTCGCTCAGAACGATGCGCAGTTGAAGGTCGTTGACGGTGTCGTCGATCCCGGTCTGGCGGAGAATGTCCCCGCTTTGATGGGCAAGGTTCAGCAGAGCGTCGCCAAAGCTCGTGCGCTCGAAGACGGCGTCATCGCGCTGGCCACAAAGCCGAAGGCGGGCCGCGACGTCAAGGACAGCCAGACCTGGTACGAAGCGGTGGGCGCCATAGCGACCAGCCTTTCGGAGGTTTCCCGCTCGATCGCCGGCGAGGCCAGGCTTGCCGACCCGCCGATCGGCGAATACGTGCTGGCGCGCCAATATTCCTGGTCGGCCCGCGACAGTTTCGGTACCGAGTGCTCGGTCAACCGGCCGCTGTTTAACAGCGGTACGGCGGTCGATGCCAAGGCACGGCTACAGGTTGCCAGGTTGCGCGGCGAGAGCGGTCGTTCGTTGGTCATGCTCGACGACCTTCTTTCACGGACCGGCGCGCCGCGCGCTCTGAGCGAAGCCGCGGCGAGCGCGAAGCGGATTTTCAGCGACGCCTATGCGGCGCGTGATGCTGCCTACGCCGATTCCGGAACCGCGAAGGCGCCGACAGCGGCCGGATGGACCGAGGTCTGCAACGCGCCGATCGAACAGGTGATCAAGGTCGCCGAAGCCGCGCTGGTCGGTATGGCGCAGCGCGCCGAGGAGCGCCATTCGGCCGCTCTCAGTCATCTCGTTCTGATCGGCTCGGCGCTGCTGGCCGGCATCGTCGGCTGCGCACTCGGTCTCTGGATGATCCGAAAGCGCGTCGTTGCACCGGTACGTTCCCTGACGCTGTCGATTGCGCGTCTGGCTGAGCGTGACTTCCAGACCCCGGTCCCCGCCATGACTCGCGCGGACGAATTCGGTGCGATGGCGACGACGCTGGAGGATCTCCGCCACGGCGCGCTCAATGCCGAACGCCTTGTCATCGAACAGGCGGGCGAGCAGACCGCACAGGTGGAGCGCGGCCAACGGCTCGAAGGCCTGGTGAAGGGCTTTGAGACCAAGGCCGAACAGCTGGTCGGCTTGCTCGTCAAATCCTCTGTCGAACTGGAAGGAACGGCGGAGTCGATGTCCTCGACCGCCGGGCGGACCAACCAGCAGGCGGCGAACGTCGCGGCTGCGGCACAGGAAGCGGGTGTCGGCGTTCAAACGGTCGCAACCGCTGCCGAGGAATTGTCGTCATCGATCGCCGAGATCGCAAGGCATGTCGCTCATTCGACCACAATTACCGGCAAGGCGGTCGAGGACGCCCGTCGCACCGACAGCATCGTGCGGGCGCTGGCCGATAGCGCCCAGAAGATCGGCGATGTCGTCGGCCTGATTTCGAATATCGCCAGTCAGACCAACCTGCTGGCGCTCAATGCGACGATCGAGGCGGCGCGGGCCGGGGACTCCGGCCGCGGCTTCGCCGTGGTGGCGACCGAGGTCAAGGCGCTGGCCCAGCAGACGGCCACCGCGACGGATGACATCGGCAACCAGGTCAAGCAGATCCAGAGCGCGACCCAGGAGGCGGTGGAAGCGATCCGTGGCATCGGCTCGACGATCGACGAGGTCAACGGGATCACGGCCGCGATCGGCGCGGCGGTGGAAGAACAGGGCGCGGCGACCGCGGAGATTGCACGCAATGTGCAGCAGACCGCCACCAGCACCGATCAGGTCACCCGCAATATCGCGGGGGTCAGCCAGGCTGCCAATGAAACAGGTTCGGCTGCGTCCAACGTTCTTGATGCCGCTGGTCAGGTATCCCGCCAGTCGGAAAGCATCCTGGATGAGGTCAATCGGTTCATCACGGGAGTACGTGCCGCCTAGTTCGGCACGAACCCGTTCAAGGCCGGCCGAGCTTCCATTCGCTGTGCCACGTCGTGAACCGGCCGCTGTCGCGCTGGCCGCCGTGCCATGCGGCGGTCACTGCACCGTTGCTGGCGACCATCAGCACCACGTCGAGGCCGGCGGAGCGACGCAGCGTCTCGACGGCTTGCTGTGGCGTCTGCGCGATCGGGCCGGCAACGTTGAACGAGGTGTTGACCGAGACTTCGACGCCGATGTGGCGGCCGAGCGCCTTCAAGTAAGCGTAGGTGAGGGGATCGTCCTCGGCGCGGACGATCTGGATCCGGCCGGTGCCGTCGGCGTGGATGACTGCCGGGATCTTGTCGCGGGCGTGTGGCTTCGACTGCGCGGTCAGCACCATGTAATTGTAGGCGTTGTAGTTCGCATCGGACGCGCCTTCGAGTAGCTCAAAATACTCCTGCGCGGCCTCCAGTGTCGCCATAGGCGCCAGCGGGCGGATCGCTTCGCGATATTTGACGCGTTCGTTGAGCCGCTCGCGCGTCGCGGGATCACAGGGATTGGCGAGGATCGAGCGATGGCCGAGGGCGCGCGGACCGGTTTCCGCTGCGCCCTGATACAGCGCGATGATGCCGTTGCGCGCGACCATGAAGGCCATCAGGTCGGCGATGGCGTCGTGGCCCTCCGGGGTCGAGATATCGCCGATCGGTTGCGACGCGATGTCATCGGCTTCTAGCGCCTCGGCAATATCGGTCAGCGCCGGCGCATCGCCGCAATGGAACGCGTGCGTCATCGGCGTGCCGCGCGGCGCGCCGGCAAGATGCGCGAACATCCAGGCGGCGCCGATGGTGACGCCGGGATCGCCCGGCGTCGGCGGCACCCACAGATGCAGCTTTGCCTCGCGGCCCTGCGCCTTGACGAACCATGCTTCGTTGAAATGCTGCAGCAGCCGCATGTTGCCGAGCGCATTCAGCGCGACACCGCCGGTCAGCACCAGCCGGTGCGCGCCGGTCGTGCGCAGCAGGTGATCGACGATGTGGATCATCGCGTCCTCGAACACCAGTTGCGTCGCCGCGGCCTTGTCGAGGCGGTCCTGGGTGTCGGGCCGGTGCGCGATGTCCTCGACGCGCAGCACCGCATCGGGATTCCACAGCTGATCGGGCTTCAGCGGCTCGCCGAGGATTTCAATGAGCGCGGCCTTGTAGGGCTGGTCGAACGGGTCGCAATACCAGTTGCCCATCGCGCGATTGAGTTGGACTTCGCCGTTTGCGCCGAAATCAAGTACCTCGCGAAGTCGCGCGTAGTAGGGATTGGTTTCGCGCTCCATGTCGCCCCAAGCGGCGGCGCCCATGTAACGGCCTTCGCTCGACAGCCAGGTCCAGCCGCCCTGGGTCGAGGAGATCACGCTGTAGAACGCGCCGAGCGAGTCGAACACGCTGTCATTGCAGAACAGCTTTCGCATGGCGCCATGTTGCGCGACATAAGTCGACACCGAGCCGAGGTCGCCGGTGCCGTCGAGGACGGCAATCGCCACCGGTTCGTCGTCGGGGAAGGGCGATGCGGCAAACGAAAACCACGCATGATTGTCGTGATGCGGCATCATCAGCAGCGGCACGCGCGATGCCAGGCCGAACTGCT
>JAQGKA010000647.1 GCA_028290355.1 Tardiphaga sp.
TCATCGCCGATATTCTCGACGAGGTCGCGGGCGTCTACCCGAAGGTGATGATCGACGGCGATATGGACGCCGGCGCCTGGAGCTGCGGCATGGTGGTCGGTTTGATCAACGACGTGCCGACTGTGAAGGAGCTGATCGACCGCATCATGGCCGATGCGGACCGCATCATCCGCCAGCGGCTGACCGGCTTCCTCGACGCACCGGAGCGTGAACCGATGCGGGCGGCGGCTGAGTGAGAAAGAAGCGTCGGTCAGCGCCGACGCTTCCTCTCCGCCTGTTACGATCCAGCGAAGGACGGCTTGCGCTTCTCGATGAAGGCGCGGACGGCCTCCTTGTGGTCGCTCGTCCGCGCGGCGCGCACCATGTTTTCCGCTTCGCGGTCCAGCGAGCTCAGGAAGTCGGAGGTCGTCGCATGGTCCAGATTGTCCTTCATGCCGGCGAAGGCGAGAGCGGGGCCTTCGGCCAGCGATTTCGCGAAAGCGAACGCGGTCGTGCGCAGCTCCGCGTCGGGGACGACGCGGTTGACGAGACCAAGCGCCTCGCAACGCGCCGCGGTGATGCGCTCCGACGTGAACATCAGCTCCCGGGCGCGCGCGGTGTCGACGAGTTGCGTCAGCAGCCAGGCGATGCCGTAATCGCCCGTCAGGCCGACGCGCGCATAGCCGGTCGCCATGATCGCGGACTCGGCCGCGATGCGGATGTCGCAGGCGAGCGCGATCGCCATGCCGGCGCCGGCCGCCGGTCCGGGCAACGCCGCGATCGTCGGCTTGCGCACTGCGACCAACGCTCCCGTCAGCGTGCGCTGGCGGATGCGAAGTTGCGCCACGCGTTCGTCGAAGGTCGTTTCGGTCTTGACCGCGTTGCCACCCATTCCCTTGATGTCGCCGCCGGCGCAGAAGGCGTCGCCGGCCCCCGTGATCAGCAGCGCGCCGACGTCGGGATCGTCGCCGCATTGCTTGATCATCCGCCGCAGCGCCGGAGAAAGGTGATCGGAAAGCGCATTTCGTGCCTCGGGCCGGTTCAATGTGATCGTCGCCACCCGTTGCCTGATTTCGCAAAGCAGCTCCGCCGTGCCGGTATCGATTGTGCGCGCCTCGTCGGTCATGTCGCTCTCCCGTTGGTTTCGTTATCCATCGTTATGATATGATGTTAGTAATGCTACCAGGAAGATCAAGCTTTGCCCGCATGTGACGGCGATCGTACGTTCATCGTCCTGGGCCCAACATGAGGAGAACGCCATGACTGAAAACCTGAAGACCGAAGTCGCGGACGGCATCATGACGCTGACGCTCTCGCGTCCAGAAAAGAAGAACGCCCTGACCGGCGCGATGTACGACGCGATGTCGGACGGGCTGGAGCGCGCCGAGACCGATCCTGCCATCAAGGTCGTGCTGTTTCAGGGCGACGGCGACAGTTTTACCGCGGGTAACGATCTCGCCGACTTCAGCGCACAATCCTCCAGCAAGGATCCGGGCGAGAGCCCTGCATTCCGCTTCATCAGTAACCTCGGCAGAGCGACGAAGCCGCTGGTGGCCGCGGTGCAGGGCAATGCGGTGGGCGTCGGCACCACCATGCTTCTCCATTGCGACCTGGTGTATCTCGCAGACAACGCTCGTCTCATCACGCCGTTCGTGAACCTCGCGCTGGTGCCTGAAGCCGCCTCGAGCTGGCTGCTGCCGGCCCGCATCGGGCACGTCAGGGCTTACGCGATGTTTGCACTGGGAGAGCCGATGGATGCGGCAACGGCGCTATCGTGCGGTTTAGCCAACGCCGTCGTGCCCGTCGCGGATGTGCGCAGCAAGGCGCTTGCCGCGGCCGTGACGCTCACCAAACGGCCAACCGGCTCCCTGAGCCACACCAAGGCGCTGATGCGCGAGCACCAGAAGATTGCCGCCAAGATCAGCGCGGAGAGCGCTCTCTTCAAGGAACGCCTGCAAACCGCCGAGGCGCGTGAGGCGTTCTCCGCATTTGCGGAGCGGCGGGCGCCGGATTTTTCCAAGGTGTAGTCGAGGTCGCCCGACTTTACTTCGCCGACCGCGTCAGCGTCGCCGGTGTGGTGTAGTCCAGCAGCCCGATCGCCTCGTCGGCGGCTTCGACCATGTCGGACATCAGTCTGCGGGTTTTCTCGAAGTCGGCTGCCGACATGCTGCGAAACAGCATGTCGTTCACCGGGCGCTGCACCGGCGCCAGCTCGTTGAGCAATGCACGGGCCTTCGGCGTGATGGTCAGGACGACCCTGCGCCGGTCCTCGGCATCGGTCTCTTTCTCGACCAGGCCGTTCAGGACCAGCTTGTTGATCTCGATGGTGATGAAGGCGCCGCTGAAGTGCAGGTGCTCGGCGACCTGATTGACCCCGACCTTTTCATCGTCGCTGCTCAGATGCGCAATGGCGATCAGCACGGTGTACTGCGTTCCCGACAGGCCGATCACCGCGCCGAGCTGGCCGCGCACCGCCTGCAGCCGCGCCGAAAAGGCCAGCGTATCGTGGACGAACTGCCGAAACGCCGCGTCCGAGCCGTCGACCATCAGCTGCGGTCGCGAGATTGTCGGTTCGATCTTCACCTTTCGTGACTTCGGCTTCGTTGTCATCAGATCCTCGCGCGCGTTCGCCCTCGTATACCGGGCGGCCGAATCACAAACAAGTTGGATCGGCCATGCGCAAAGATACCATGGTCGCGCTTGACAGCGCCGGCCTTGTTTCGATAATATAGCTTTGTAATAAAGCTATATGGCGAGAATCAGGAGATCACGATGGGCGCCCTCGCGGAGGTGGAACCCCGGGCCTTCCGCCAGGCGCTCGGACAGTTTGCCACCGGTGTCGCCGTCATCACGGCGCAGGCCGGGGATGGCAGCGCCATCGGCCTCACTATGAGTTCCTTCAACTCGGTATCGGTGGACCCGCCGCTGATTCTGTTTTCGATCGACCGCAAGGCGTTCAGCCTTCAGGCGATGACCGAGGCGAAGGGCTATGCGGTGAACATCCTTGGGCGCGACCAGGAGCACCTGTCCAACAAGTTTGCCAAGGCGCTGGGCGACAAGTGGGCGGCGGTCGAGCATACGCTCGGCCACATGGCGGCGCCGCTGATCGCCGGCGCGTTGGCGCATTTCGAATGCACACCCTACGCGCATTACGACGGCGGCGACCATGTCATCTTCGTCGGCCGGGTGGTGCGGTTCTCCGCTTATCCCGCCAATGAGCCGCTGATTTTCTTTCGCGGGGCCTATCGCGGCCTCCAAGGCACCGAGCGCAGCCCGGAATGGCCGCTGCCGATGCATTACTGAATCCGACCATGACCGACGACAACCGAGGCACTTCATGATCAAGACCGGCCAACAGCATATTGCGAGCCTGCGCGACGGCCGCGAAATCTATCTCGACGGTGAATTGGTGGGCGATGTCACCACCCACCCGGCGTTCCGCGGCGCGGTGGCCTCGATCGGGCGGATGTTCGATTTCCAGAGCGCGCCGGAAAACCGCGAGTTGATGACGTTCGAGACCGACACCGGCACCCGCGCCAACCGGATCTGGGAATTGCCGGGCAGCTATGACGCGCTGGTCAACCGCCGCAAGGGCCTCGAGGCCTGGACCGAGCTGCACGCCGGCTTCATGGGCCGCGCGCCCGATCATGTCGCGTCCTGCATCGCTGGCATGTATATGGGCCTTGACGTGTTCGAGGCCTATAACGGCGACCGCGCCAAGGCGCTGTCGGATTATTACCGCTACGCTCGCGACAACGATCTCTATCTCACTTATGTGATCATCAACCCGCAGGCAGATCGCTCCAAGAGCGCCGCCGAGCAGGCCGATCCGTTCCTGTCCGCCGGTGTCGTCTCGCGTGACGCGGATGGCATCACCGTGCGCGGCGCTAAAATGCTGGCGACCGGCGGCATCATGGCCAACGAGGTGTTCGTCACCTGCATCCAGCCGCTGCAGCCCGGCGACGAGAAATACGCGATCTCCTTCGCGATCCCGATGAACACCAAGGGCCTGAAAATCCTGTCGCGAAAGTCCTACGAGGCGGCGTCGCCGTCAGTGTTCGACAACCCGCTGTCGAGTCGCTTCGACGAGAACGACGCGGTACTGTATTTCGACGACGTCAAGGTGCCGTGGGACAGGGTGTTCATCGTCGACGACATCGCCATGTGCCAGAAGCAGTTTCACGCCACGCCGGCGCATGTCTATCAGAACTACCAGGCGATGATCCGGTTGTCGGTGAAGCTGCGCTTCCTGAGCGGCATCGCGCACCGCACCGCCGAGACCAACGGCATCGTTGGTTTCCCGCAGGTGCGAGAGATGCTGGGCCAGCTCGCCGCCGAGGTCAGCATGGTCGATGCCTTCGTCGTGGCTATGGAAACCAAGGGGCAGCAGCGCGGCGCCTGGTTTGTGCCGGATAGGCAGATGCTCTACGCCGCGCAGACCCTGACACAGCAGCTCTACGCCAAGGTCATCAACACGCTGCGCGAACTGGCCGGCGGCGGCATGATCATGCTGCCGTCCTCGGTGAAGGATTTCAGCAACCCTGAGGTGGCGCGGCTGATCGGCAAGACCCAGCAGTCGCCGGCCGCCAGCGCGGTCGACAAGGTGAAATTCTACAAGCTTGCCTGGGATGCGGTCGGCTCCGAATTTGCATCCCGGCATTCGCAATATGAGATGTTCTTCGCCGGCGCGACCTTTGTTACAAAGGGCCACGCATTCCGGACCTATGACTGGACAAAGGCCGCTGCGCTGCTCGACAAGATGCTGTCGAGTTACGATCTGGCCGACGAGTTGACTACCCGGAGCGATCCGGTTTCCCCACCCCGCGCTGTCGCTTGAACTGTTTCAGGAAGCTAAAAAATGGCCATCAATAAAGCCCACGACGAATTTCGCACCCTCGACATGTCCAGCGGATGGGAGACCCCGGTGGGTTATCCAGCCGGCATCCAGCAGAAAATCCTGTCGGGCGCGCTCGATGAGGTCAACAAGCGCGGCAGCCGCACCCGCCTCCTGCGCTTCGCGCCGGGCGTTTACACCACCACGCCTTTCGTCCACGAATACTGGGAAGAAGTGTTCCTGTTCTCCGGCGATCTCACCGTCGGCAACGACGACAAGGGCAATGGCGGCGAATCCTTCAAGCCGAATACCTATGCGTGCCGGCCGCCCGGTGCGTTTCACGGCCCGTTCAAGTCGGAAACCGGCTGCCTGTTGATGGAGATCCACTATTTCGATCCCGCCTGAGCCCACGCCGCAGCGCCTGATTGTTGGAATCACCGGAGCGTCCGGCGCCATCTATGGCGTCCGGCTGCTGCGGTTGTTGCAGAAGACGGACATCGAGACTCATCTGGTGATGAGCCGGTCGGCGAAGATCGCGCTGACGCAGGAGCTGGATATCAAGGTCGCCGATGTCGCTGACCTGGCGGACGTGGTCCACCAGGTCGACAATATCGGCGCGACGATTTCCAGCGGCTCGTTCAAGACGCTCGGCATGGTGATCGCGCCATGCTCGATGCGCAGCCTCTCCGAGATCGCCACCGGCGTGACCTCATCGCTGGTGACGCGGGCCGCCGACGTGGTGCTGAAAGAGCGCCGCCGGCTGGTGCTGATGGTGCGCGAAGCGCCGCTGCATCTCGGCCACCTCCGCTCGATGGCGGCGGCGACCGAAATCGGTGCCATCATCTATCCGCCGGTGCCGGCTTTCTATGCCCGCCCGGAAAGCCTCGAACAGATGGTCGACCACACGCTCGGCCGCGTGCTCGACCTGTTCGATATCAAGACCGACGCGGTCAGTCGCTGGCAAGGTCTCAGCCCGGTCAAAGCCAAAGACCTGCGGTGAGCGTCGCTTCGCGGACAGCGCCTGAAATGGTGGCGTGTCAGCGATGACGGAATCCACGCAGAGCCTGGAGACGGAGAGCTGGGCGTTTGCCTTGCAGATCTATGCAGAGCCCGGCATTGCCGAGGCTTGCCTGCGATTGCAGGCCGAAGCCGGCGTCGATGTGATGATTTTGCTGACGGCCGCCTTTGCCGCGGTCAGGCGCGGCATTGTTCTCCAGGCCTCAGATATTCAGGATATGGACGAAGCCTGCCGTCCGTGGCGTGAGCAGATCGTGCAGCCGCTGCGCGCGCTGCGCGTGGCGTTGAAATCGGTGCCGTTGCCGGCGCCGGTCCCGGCCACTGAGAAATTGCGCTCCCAGATCAAGGCCAGCGAACTAGCCGCCGAGCGGCTGCAGAATGATTTGCTGGCAGCGTGGCTGCAGCAAAAAGCGCCAGCGTCGTGGGCGGTAGCATCAGAGGAACTTCACGCCGTTCTTGGCAGCGTCGTGCTGTTGGCCTTGCAGAAGCGCGGAAGCGGACAAATCGACGCCCTTTTGCCTGCGATCGACGCGATCGTCGCAGCTGCGAGAGGTATAGCGGCATGATGCTGCCAAACTGGCCAGATCATGCCCAGCAAGCAGACTTGACTAGCTTTGTAGCTTAGCTATCGTTCTTTGATAATTGGGAACCCGACCAGCATGACCAAGCCTCAGATCCTCGATACGCGCTTCCGCTCTGCGCTGGCGCGTCTGGCGCAGGGCGATCGCATCCTCACCTTCGAGAAGCCCGCGGATACGCATCTCGAAATTGCGGCGATCCTGAAGAAGCTGGATGGAAAGCAGGCGCTGCTGTTCCCGTCGGTCAAAGGCACCGAGATCCCGATCATCGGCAATCTGCTGAGCTCCAAGGAAAACTGCGAAGCGGCGTTCGGTCTCGACTTCAACGGTATCCGCGGCCTGGTGCAGCGCGCCATGGGCGGCCCGCTGCCGCCGGAACTCGTGACCGACGCGCCGGTGCAGGAAGTCGTGCTGAAAACCGGCTTCGACATCACCAGGCTTTTCCCGGCTCTGTTCCACGCCCCCGGCGATGCCGGCCGCTACATCACCGCCGGCATCGTCGTGGTAAAGGATCCCGTCACCGGCATCTACAACGCTTCCTATCACCGGCTGCAACTGCTTGGGCCGGATCGCGTCGCGATCAAGCTCGACTTCGGGCGCCACCTTCGCCTCGCCTTCGAACGCGCGAAAGAGCGCGGCAAGTCGTTGCCCGTCGCCGTCTGCATCGGCACCGATCTGGCACTGCATTTTACCGCGGCGACCATGGGCTCGCAGATGCCCGAGACTGCGGACGAACTCGCGGTTGCCGGTGGCCTCGCCGGCAAGCCGCTGACGGTGGTCAAAGCCGTTTCACAGGACCTGCTGGTGCCGTCGGAGAGCGAGTTCGTTCTCGAAGGCGAAATCCTGATCGACGATGTCGCGCCGGAAGGGCCGTTCGGCGAATTCATCGGCTTCGCGGCGCCCGCGGCCGATGCGCCGATCCTGAAGATCACGGCGGTCACGCACCGGCTGCGCCCGATCTATCACGTCATCAACGGTTTCGGCCGCGAGACCATCATCCTGCGCAAATACGTGCTGGAAGCCAGCCTGCTGAAAGTGCTGCAGTCGGCGATCCCGATCGTCACTGATGTCGAGATGACGTCAGGCGGACTGCATCGCTTCCACGCGGTGATTAAGGTGAAGAAACAAAGCCGCCAGCACAACGGCCTTCAGCGCAACGCGATGCTTGCGGCGTTCGGTGCCCTGAAGGATCTCGATCTCATCACCGTGGTCGATCACGACATCGATATCCGCGATCCCATCGATGTCGAATACGCCGTGGCTACGCGGATGGAAGCCTCAAGCGATCTTATTCTGATACCAGGCGCGCGCGGCCACGAATATGTCCGCGTCAGCAAGGAAGGCATCCGCACCAAGCTCGGCATCGACGCCACGGTGCCGTTCGAGGATCAGGACAAATTCCGCCGCGTCGAGTTCGCGACCACCGATGTCGAACTCAACACATTCGCGTCCGGTGAAGCCATTGCTACGCGCGCGATGGGTCTGGTGGGAACGAACATTGCATAGTCTGCGAAGCTGGCTCGATGATTTTCTCAATCTCTAGGAAAACACAGATGAAGCGACTTCTCGTAGCGGCCCTGTTGATGGGCGCAGGTCTGGGTGTCACGTCCGCGTCCGCTCAGGAGTGGCCGGCCAAGACCATCAAGCTCGTGGTGCCCTATGCGCCGGGCGGTTACACGGATTCGGTCGGACGCATCACCGCGCGCTATCTCGAAAAGGCGCTCGGCCAGACCGTGATCGTCGACAACCGCGCCGGTGGCGGCGGCATCGTCGGCTCCGATCTGGTGTCGAAGTCGCCCGGCGACGGCTACACGCTCTGCGTCTGCAGCGTCGGCGCCATCTCCATCGCGCCGGTGGCGCAGACCACCTCCTACGATCCGGTCACCAGCTTCAAGCCGGTCAGCATCGTCAGCACCATTCCGCAGACGGTGATCGTCAATCCCACGCTGCCGATCAATTCGATGCAGGATCTGGTGAGCTACGCCAAGGCCAATCCGGGCAAGCTGAGCTA
>JAQGKA010000353.1 GCA_028290355.1 Tardiphaga sp.
CAGGAAGAAGCGCTGGCGCTGGCGCGCACCGAGGCCGAGCGCGCCGACGAATCCAAGAGCCGCTTCCTCGCCACCATGAGCCACGAGCTGCGCACGCCGCTGAACGCCATCATCGGCTTCTCCGAGATGATCGTGCAGGAAGACCTACTGATGATCGACGCGGCGAAGCGCAAGGAATATGCGCAGCTGATCAACGATTCCGGCCAGCACCTGCTGTCGGTGGTCAACGGCATCCTCGAGATGTCGAAGCTGGAGTCGGGAAGTTTCGAGATTACGCCGGAACCGTTCGCGCCGCGGCCAGCGCTGATCAATTGCTGCAACCTGCTGGCGCTGAAGGCGCGCGAGAACGGCATCGACCTCGTCACCGACGCGCCGAAGGATCTGCCGGAAGTGAACGGCGACCTGCGCGCGTTCAAGCAGATCCTGCTCAATCTCGTTTCCAACGCCATTAAATTCACCGAGCGCGGCGGGACCGTCAGCGTGACCGCCAGCGTTGAGGGATCACGACTGCTGCTGCGCGTCAGCGATACCGGTGTCGGCATCGCCAGCGACGACCTGAAACGGATCGGCGATCCGTTCTTTCAAGCCGGCAAGACCTATCGGCGGCGCCACGAGGGCACTGGTCTTGGTCTGTCCATCGTCAAGAGCCTTGTCGGCATGCATGGTGGCGAGATGAACGTGCAGAGTCGGGTCGACGAGGGTACCACCATCACCATCGCTCTGCCGCTGGAGTTCTCTCCGCCGGTGCAGCCGATCAGCAACATTGCCACGCTGACGCCTGCGGATCGCGTCGCATCTCCGGATCAAGCCCATCAGGTGAAGAAAAGTGCCTAAAGACAATTCGTCCAAAGAGAAGAAACCGCGCCGCAGCCGCGCCGCCGCCGTGATCGAGGCGCCGGCCGAGCGCGGCCTGTTTCTGCGCATGCTGCTGCACAGCCCGAAGGACATGGTCGCCGGACTGATCGCCTTTGCCGCGGTCAGCGCCATCATCGCCAATGCGATCTTCCTGCAGGCCGGGCGGCATCCGTCGCCGATGTTCGGCTCCAGCGTGGTCGTGCCGATGCCGGCACCGACCACCAGCCCGCTGCCGAAGCCGCGGCCGCTCGATGCGTCTTTGCGGCCGTCCGATACCAAGCTGGATTCACGGATGCTGGATTCCAAGCCGGTGGACGGCAAGGTCGAGAGCAAGGTGGACAGCAAGCCGGCGGAATCCCGTGCGGCCGCCGATCCGATGGCCAATCTGGTGAAGTCGACCACGACACCGCCGGCGAATTCTGCCGCCGTCGCGCGACCGCCCGCGCCGATCCCGACTGCTTCACGCGATCCGCTCGGCGACCTGATCGTCAACTCCCGCCGCGTCGCGTCGGTGCAGCGCGCGCTGACCGAATATGGCTACGGCCAGTTGAAGGCGACCGGCACCGTCGGCTCGGATACGCAAGCCGCGATCCAGCGCTTCGAGCGCGAGCGCAAGCTGCCGGTGACCGGGCAGGTGTCCGACCGCATGGTGCGCGAGCTGGCCACGGTGACGGGCCGGCCGATCGACTAGCGTCGATACGGCCGCTGGCCTATCGTTGACCCCATGAGATTGAAATCAAGCATATGGGTGGCCGCGTATTTGCGCCGCTGCCAGACCGAAGGCGTGTTCGGCGCGGTGCGCCGGCGCGGCGCGGAAGAAGCCGGCGCGGTGTTCGTCAAGCTGGCGCTGCTCAATGGCAATGCCATGCTCTACGCGCCGGCGCCGCAAACCGCCTATGACGACAGCCGTCCGGTCGAACGCGTCTTCGCGCCATCGCCGCCGCAGCCGGTCGAAGAACAAAAGATCGAAGAGCGGCTGATGAAGGAAATCTCGTTCGATCCCGACGTCTGGATCGTCGAGATCGAGGACAAGGCCGGCCGGCATTTTCTCGATCTGGCGAAGGGGTAGTACCTCGTCGTCCCGGACAAGTGAGCGTTAGCGAACGCCGATCCGGGCCCCATAACCACCGAGCCCGCGGATAGAAGAAGGCACTCGTCCCAGCGGCCAATCGAGACGACGGAGGCTATGGGTCCTCCGGGTTTTCAGGCCAAGTGCAAATGTGCACTTGGCCTGAAAACCCTTGGGCTTGCGCTCGCAAGCTCGCTTGCCGGGACGACATGCTGCACGTTACTTCCCGCTATTCCTCGTCGTCCGCGTGATGTCCACGTCCGGCTGCACGCTCGGCCGTGCTTGCGCCGGTGCCGGCCGCGCACGGTGGCGTTCGTCGTCGTAGAGGGCGGGGCGATATTTCGCGCGGGTGGCGGCCACGATGGCGCCGCGCCAGGCGGCGACCATGATCAGCGCCGAGCGTTCGCTGAGCACGTCGTAGAAGCGCGACAGCCGGTAGACATTGGTCACCGAGGTGCCGAACTCGGGATTGAGGAACAGCAGCACGCGCTGGAAGATCGCGCTGCTCATGCCCAGCGCCTTGGCGCAGCAGGCCAGCGGCTCGCCGCCGGGATCGTTGACGACCTGCTCGGCGATCTGATGCGGCAGCAGCAGGGCTTCGCCGAGTTCGCGGGAAAAATTGTCGCGGTCTTCGGCGAACGCCGCCATCTCCAGGATATGCATGGCGCGGGCGGCGCGAGCTTCCGGAATCCGGGCCGACGGCTTCAGCGGGGTCTCGGCGAGGTTGTGCAGGATCTGCGCGCGTTCGCTGGCGGAGGCGGCGAAGAACATCGTGCTGATCTCGGACGCGTCCTTCGGCTGCATCGGAAGACTCGCGGCCATCCGCATCTGCGCGTCGCTCGGCGGCTTTGGCGCCGGCGCAACCGGCGCAGATGCCGGCGCGATCGACTGGGCGAGCGGCATCGGCTGGCCGGGTTCAACCGGCCGCAGATTGAGCTTGAGCAGGATCGCGCGCGGGGTGTGCGGATAGATCGAGAGCCTTGCGCGCACCGCGGCGCGGGTGGCGTCATCGACCTGGTCGATCAGGCGCGCGGTGAGTTCGACGAACTGCTTTTCTTCATCCAGCGTATGCGAGCCGGCCTGGACATAGAGGTCGGTCAGCACCCGCAGCAGCGTCGGACGGATATCGACGCCTTCACGGCGCGACAGCGTCATCAGGCCATCGAAGCCCGGGAACATCGGAGGTGCGGAGGTCATGGGCGGTACGCTTACTGATGAAAACTTGACGTAACTTTACGCCATACCGCTTAAGGCCCCGTTAACCATCCGCTTCGTCCCGACGGCCGGGTATCCCGTTAAGAGCCCATTAACCATGATTGTTCTTAGATGATGACGCACCGGCCATTCGGGCACAGCGGTGCGGAGAGAACGGGCATGAGCACCATCATCAAGTTCCCGGCGGATGCGGCAGCGCGACGGCTGGGCCTGAGCATGGGCCACGCGCCGAACGGCAGCGCCACCATCCTGATCCTGCCGGTGATCCGCATCGAACGCCCCACAGACGACTCGACCGGCGGCAGCGGTCCGGAAGAGGGCACCGCGCCGGGACGCCGCCGCAAGCGCCGCGCCCGTTCCTGAATTCGGACTTCCTCCAAATGCCGACGATGTCTCATCCGATCCGGACACGGCCTCGGCACTCAACGCCATTCCTCGTACTTGTCTCACTGCTGTTGAGCGCTGCGCTCGGCGGCTGCAGCAGCGGCGATTTCGGCCGCGTCCGCCCCAGTGCGCTGAGCGACAACATGCACAGCTGGATCGGCGTGGAAGCCACCGGCAGCGTCGGCCTGCCGGCCTCGCAATTCCAGCTCACCGACCAGGAACGGCTGATGCGCGATCTGGCCTTTCCGCTGATCGAGCCGCCGCTTTCGCGGCCGCTGTGGAAGAGCGTGTTCGGCGACTACAAGCCGCTGCCGTCGCCATGGCGGCAGACCCCGGTATTCGACCGCACCGCCTATGGCCGGCTCCTGATCGACGAGCCGCATCGCTCGCACACCTCGCGCTACAACGAGTTGATGGACGATGTGCGCAACGACATTTTGCGCTTCGAGGCATTCTACACCAATGCCGCGCGCGTCATTGAACTCGACCGCAAGCGCAATGCCAGCCTGAAGCTGGTGTCCGGCCTGTCGCCGCACGAACGCGAGGATGCGCTGGCCCGGATGGACGAGAACGCGCTGATCATCCAGTGGGTCGAGCAATGCCTGCAGCGCCGCGTCTCGTCCTATCGCTGGGCGCTGGAGCGGCTGGTGATTCATACCCCCGACGGCCTGGCGGCGAGCGCCGACATGCTGATCGGCGAGATGGCCGCGCAGACGACGGCGGTGGCGGCGTCGATCGCGCCGGTGCGCAATGGCAAGGTGCTGCGGGTGGGTGGGTAACGCCAGTCTCGTTTCCCGGACGCGATGCGGCACTCTTGTGCCGCTTCGCAGATCCGGGACCCAACTACACTTCAAATGGATGGGCCGGATCAGCAGCGCACCACGCCGCCCGAACGATGCTTCGCATCGTCGAGCTGCGCGTTGCGCAGCATCCGGGGCATGATGCCTCGTTGCTTATCGCTTCCCGGGGCTCACCTTCGCCGGTGGCTCGGTCTGCACCTTGCAGCTCGATGCTGCGAGCGAGGCCTGCGCCTGCGCCATCAGGCCGGGCTCGGCGGCCAGCGCTTTCAGCACGATCAGGCCCGTCTCGGTAGGGGAATCGATGATCAGCCGGTCGGCGGCGGTGACATCTTCGTCTTCCGGCAATGCGGCGTGCTGGGTTTCGGTCATCAGGTCGAGCTCGATGACGCGGCGTCCGGCAGAGCGATCGTTGATGGCGTAATAGGCGACATCGCTGCGGGTATAGAACGACACCGAGGTGTAGGACTGGCTGACCGGCACCGCGAGCTTGATCGGGCCGGTGGAGAGATCGTAGCGGCACACTGCCAGCGCAAAGGCGGGGTCCATGAAGGGCAGCAGCGCATTGCTGGGCTCGGTCAGCGGCAGCGGCGTCACCGCGTTCAATTTGCTGATGGGCGTCAGTCGCGAATAGGCGTCTTGCGTCGCGATGCGCGGCAAAGCCAGTACGCTGACGAGATGCACGACGCCGCCGAGCAGAATGCCTCCGATGATGGCAAACAGCAGCCGGATCATGGACAGCCCACCGTGGCAATGGTGGGCATCGGCGCGTCGCGCTGGGTGCGGGTGGCGACGCCGACCGGCGTGTCGTAGAGCCGCAACATCAGGACGTAGCGCTCGATGGCGCCGGTGGGCAGCCAGTTGCCGGCGCGCGAGCGGGACGCGATCCGCACTTCGAACGCACCGTCGGCACCCCTGACGATTTCCTGGCTGGTGAAGCCGTAGCGCTGCAGTGCATTGGGCACCAAGCGGCCTTTCGTATCGTACAGCGTCAGCGTCCAGAACCGCGCCGGTGGCGTAACGCCGCTGACGACGATATCGCAGCGGCCGTCGAGCCGGTGCTTCCTGTCATCGGTAGTGGCGGTGAAGGCGACGCCGTCGCCTGTGCCGACGGGCAGTTCGCCTGATCGCGCGATCGAGGCGCGGGCGTAGGGATCGATCTCGCTGGTGCCGGTGCGCGGCCGCGCAGTCCAGGCGCCGATGGTCAGCGTGCCCAGATCGGTGCCGCGCGTCGCCGTCATCCAGGTCAGGCCGAGGCCGACGATGGTGGCAATGACAAGCGCCAGCAGGGTGAGAAAAATCAGCCGCACGTTCG
>JAQGKA010000221.1 GCA_028290355.1 Tardiphaga sp.
CGTTGACGCGCGCGATGGCCGGCTTGGTGGCATTTTGCGACAGCCGTAGCAGATCGGCGAAATCGACATTGGGCTTTGAAAAATCCATCGCAAAGGCCGCGCCGGTGTTCTGCAGATCCGCACCCGCACAGAACGCCTTGTCGCCGGCGCCGGTCAGCACGATGACCCGCACTTCGCGATCGTCATGCGCCACGCGATAGCCCTTTGCGATGCCCGCAACGACATCGCCATTGATGGCGTTGCGCTTCCCCATAGATTCAATTTAGACCCGAGAAGTTGTGGGCTTTTTCGAAGAAAGATCGGACGTGACTTTTTGGTTACGCTTTCTGCGTTGAAAGGGGACGAAAGGCACGCCCGGCAGACGCGGGATCGCCAACGGCGTAGATTGCAAGATTGGGATCGGCCTGGCGAAGGGATTTGAGGATGGTCTGCAGTTGGCCCTTCTTCTGATCGGCATCGAAGCCGAACACGATCAGGCGGGCGGCCGCGTCGATCGTCAGTTCGCGTTTGCCGGCGGCAGCCTCGATAATGAGTGGATCGAGAGGGGGGAGCAGCGGTGTCCCTGCGCTTACGGCCGCATCGACATGGTCGTCCGCCTTCGCCAGAAGCGTTAACGAGCTTCGCACACGCCGGGCCAGCCACTCGGCCGGCCGTACGTGTGCGTTGCGCTTGCGATAGCCGCTTCAGGCCAATCACGGTCGCCGCTTGCACGAAAATCAGCGCGTGACCGCGACGATTGCCCGCGCCAGCGCGCGACCGATGCAATCGTAGCCCGCGGCTGAATTATGCAGCCCATCCCAGGCTACCAGAGCGCCGATCGAAAGCCCCGCATCGACGGAACGGCGCATCAGCTCGAAGCGTGAAAACAGCCCGACCCGCTCCTGCCGAGCGGCTTCTGCGATGCTCGCCTGCATCTTGGAATATTGCGACGCCAGAATCACCGGCGCGTATTGCTGGTCCATCAGGATCACGTCGGCGCCGTTCGCCCTCAGGGCTCGCACCCCGTCGACGATCTTCTTCGTCAGGCTGTCGGCGCTCTCCAGCCACGTCACGTCATTCGTCCCCACCTGCCACACCACCAGATCCGGGTTGTGAGCGAGCACGTCGCTGTCGAAACGCGCGATGTTTCCGGGGATCGTATCGGCATTGCGGCCGCTGTTGATCACGATGACCCGCGAGGCTGGCTTCAAACGCGTCAGCTCTTGCTGCAGGATTCCGGGATAGGTCGCCGCCGGATTGGACTGCCACAGGCCAAGCGTCGATGATGAGCCCATGGCGACGATCTTCAGCGGCCCGCCGCCCTTCGTGGCCGCGGCCGTGCGGGGCAACGCCGTGCCGGGCGAAAGCTGCTGATCCACCGCAAGACAGACCTCCGCGGCAAAGGCCGCTTCGCCAGATGCGGCAGGGCGGATCGAAGCAACCGCGCAGGCCGTGAGGGTGGCGCATGCCATGCCAAGCCTCAACGCTCGAAGGGCAAGCCGGAGTCGGGCGCGATACGTCACAAGTGTCTCATGCGGCATCTCCACGGCCGTCCGCGGCGGCGAACCTTCCGAATGGACGGCGTTACCAGCCTCGTGGGAACCGAGCGGGCGGTCAAGGCCGTACGCGCTGCGACGTCCATCGCCGTTGCCGGCGGAAAATAATTTCCGCCATTGGCTGGATTTGCCGGTGCCGGCCTGCAATTGTCACCGCGTGGCGATGAATGCTCGGCGACTGGAGCACTGCGAATGATCTCGCGACGGCATGTCTTTCATCTCGGCGGGTACGATCCAATCGCCCCCGAAACGCTGGTCGCCCGATTCCGCCGCTCGCTATCAAGCTTTCAAAAGAACTGGAATGTCACGACGACAGCGTCGGACCTGACGACAAAATCGGACGTCAGCGCGACCTGGCACGCGGAGGCGTCCGGGGCGAACTGGAAAACCCGAACGACGTTCGAGATACTGCGCTGGGATGACCTTATTTTACAGGACTTCCAGAGAGACGACCTGTCGCGGCTGGGGCATGCCGCCTTGACGCTGCTGGATTTCATCGTCACCGGCACACTGGTCCGCTACCTCCGTTCGAGCTGGCGATATACGGCGTTTTTCCTGTTCCCTTATTGCCTCGTGACCTTGTTTGCAGTGTTGGGGCTCTGCGCGGCCTCCCTCACCTATCGGCTGTTCGGACCGGGTGGCGGCAGCGGCGCGTTAGCGACGCTTGTCGCCGTGGCGGTTTTCGCCGCTTTGCTGCGCTGGTCACCCTGGCGCCAGAAAATCAATCACGCCTTCGATGACTGGATTTTCTCGCGGCAATTTCTGTACGGCCAGCGGCTGCAGATGGAACAGCGGATCGACGCCTTTGCAGAAAAAATCGTCGAACGCGCGGGCGACAGCGATGCAGATGAGATCATTGTGGTTGGCCATTGCCTGGGCGCGGCACTGGTCATGCTGGCCGTCGCTCGGGCGATGAAGAAGGACGCCAGACTGGCTGAACAAGGGCCGAAGATCTGCATCCTCACGGTGGGTGCCACGATACCGAAATTCTCGCTGCATCCGCGCGGCGAGATCGGCCGTCGGGCGACCGCCTCGGTTGCCCAAAATTCATTGATTCCCTGGTCCGAATATCACGCACGCGACGACATGATCAGTTTTTACCGCTTCGATCCGGTGACGCTCACGCACATTGCATATGACAGGTCGGACGGAAGGCCGAACATCCGTCGCGTTCAAATTCCGTCAATGCTCAGCGCGGACTCGTTCAGGCGCAACCGGTTCAGATTCATGCGGATCCATTATCAGTTCCTGATGGGGAACGATCAGCGATCAGCCTATGACTACTGCATGATTGTCTGCGGTCCGCTGCCGTTTGAAGAGATCACCGGGCCGGCGGGCGGCCTGCCCCGCTTTGGCGTTGACGGCGCGCTCTTGGCTTCCGATCCGGCACAGACGAAACTAGCTTGCCCGGCGCAAGCTGCGTCATCCGTAAACGTGGCGTGAACTATCACGTGCCATTATTATCACGTCATGGACAAATCGGTCGTTCGCGGCTGTCCACACCCCCGCACGCGATTGCGATATCGCCGCGAGCAGGTTATTTTTCAGTCTCCTTTTGTCGGGTTTTCCGATGTGTTTTCCGGATCGTGCAAAGAGGAAGTAGACCATGAAGAAAATTCTAATCGTTGCTGCGGGATCGTTTTTCTTGGTGGGGACGGCTGCCGCAGCTGACTTGCCTCGCGCCGAGCCGGTCTACCAGCAGGCGACTGTCGGCAAAATGCCGATTGGCAAGACCCCGATTGGCAAGACCCCCATCGGCAAAACACCGGTCGGCAAAGCTCCCTTGGTCACCAGAGGCTGACTCCTGAGATTTCCTCAGAGCCTGCACATGGTACTCCTTGCTGCCATGTGAAGCCAGTGTTCGTTCTCTGTCGGACAATTTTCGTTCGACAGCAGGATCGTGCGGATTGAGGGGGTATGCAGGTGAGGTATATTAAAAAACAACGGCAGCGGCTGCGCTTGGTCGGAGGCTTGTTTCTCGTTTCGATTTCCAGTTGGGGATTGGGAATCGAAAGAGGCAACGCGCAGCAGCTGGCGGCAGCAGTCGATCAGCCGCCTTCTCCGCAGACGGACGCCGCTCCGCGCAAACCTGCAAAGAAAGAAGGCGCGGTGACAGCAGTCGCCGCATTGGGTTCGTCTCCATCGGCCGCACCGTCATCCACAGGTGACGCCAAGCCGACTTCCAAACCGAAATCGAGGGCCTCAACCAAGGGCCCGTATTACGTAGATTTTCGGGCGCGCACCGCTGCATCCTATGGTCATGCCTTTGTCTGGTACGGCAAAACCAGCGAGCGGAAGGTTGAGGTGGCCGGCTTGCATCCAGCCGGCGACTTACTCCCTTATATGCTGGGACATCTGACGTGGGTTCCCGCCGAAACCGGCGCGAGCTATGGCGATCTCGACGTCCAGTATCTCACCGCGAACTATCGGGTCTATTTGAGTGAGCCCGATGCAAAAAGGGTCTTTGCGTATATCAAGGAACTTCAGGCGAGCTCGAAGTTCTGGAACGCGGAAACCAACAATTGCACATCCTTTGTTGGGAAAATTGCCGCCTATATGGGCCTGAAGACCCCGTTTCATCTGATTTTCCCCGAGCAATATATCAACGACCTCAAGGAAATGAACGGCGGACGCCAAACGGTGCAATTGGTTTCAGAATAGCAGCGCCGGACCTCGCCGCTTGCGCTGCGGCCGGGCCGCGCATTCAGGATTCGCGCCAGGCGCGCCATGCGGCAGTATCCTCCGCTTGCGAAAGTTCAATCCACCTTCTCGTCCGCGTACACGCCCCACAGCCGCTGCTGCTCTATCCAGCCATCGAAACCGGTCCCGATATGACGCGACACCAGCCGTTGCTGCAGCGCTTGACCTGCGCGACCACGCCGGCCTGCAGCCTGGCGGCAACCGGGCTTTTTGAATCCGGGCTGTCATAGATCGAGGCGAGATCGTCCTTGGTCTTCATGGTGACCACCGCGGTGCGGCGGCCCGATAGCAGGGAATGATAGACCCACCCCTCGGCGCCTTCAGAATCGCGGACGCGGCGCCAGTTCTCGTATTCGGCGGTGATTTCCACCGGCAGGCCGGAGCGGGTGTAGACCCAGGCGACGTCATTGTCCTTGGTCGGGCCGGGCGGACGTTCACGTGGTCGGACTTCAGGCTGACATAGCGCGGCACCGGCAGGCCGCTGGTGCCTACCGCAGCATCCTTGGCCGCAAAACCTGTATCCACCGACGCACCGAGTATCGAAGACGTCGAGCAGACGGCGGCGAGCGATGAGGAGGCAGCGGATCAGTCGGCTCCGGCCTCAAGTGTGAATAAGCACCGAAGCGCCACTTCGGTGCTTATTCACACTCTGACCTCGACCGGGACCGTGGTGACGACGGGGCTCCACTTCTCTATCGTGCCAACAAACGTGACGGCGACATCTGCAAGCTTAAACGATGCTGCTGTCCGAGATGCCTGCACGCAAGGCGCCAAGTTCAATCTACGAGAACGCCCGTGATATTGCGCGGCATCTCCAGGATCGAGGCGTATGCGACGTCCCGGCGTGAACGCAAGAAGACCAAGATGCTGTTCGCACATCTGAAGCGTATTCTGCGCCTCGACCGGCCTAGGCTCCGAGGCCCGTCCGGTGCTCACCGTTCGGAACCTCCGAAAGCTGGCAAAGTTGGTCTCGCAGCCTGCCTCAATGCCTGCCTGAGCAAGACGAACCGACGCGCGCCTGGTTTCTTGCGCCATCGCGAGCTGTCAGAACGGCGACTTCCTCAATACCATCGGCGCATAGCGGGCGCTTTGAATGGCCACAGAACGAGCGGGAATGCCCCATGGCCGAAGAATTATATAGCGATTTCAATTATATATGAGTTCGTAGTTTTATTCTGAATGGCGCGCCAAATTGCTACCATTCAGAATGTAACCGCGAACTCGGTTTATGGCGTCGGTGATTTTCCGAGATCGACAGCATAATCCCACGCTTCGATGCCCAGTCGCGTACGTTTCCGCTACTCTCGATCTCTAAAGCGGCCGTACGAGCTTTCCACCGTCGTGCACCGCTACCTCGTAGCTCACGCCGAACTACTCGGTCGCCTCCGAATCTCACGAACATGGGCCTTGTGTCGCGACGGGTGACACAGAGCCCATCGTCGACTGGCGAGGGCCAATACCGAGGATGCTGACGAGGCATCCAATCACCAAGGCAACACCGGCTAGGATCAGCGCGACGTGCATCCCGCCAAGGAGCCTGTCAGGCCCTCCTGCCACCAGCGATCCGAATACGCCGACGCCGATTACACCACCGGTCTGACGTGCCGCATTCAGCGCACCGGAGGCGATGCCAGTCCGCCGCTTCTCGACGTTGGCCAGGACTGCGGCCGTCATCGACGGCACCGTCAGGGCGACACCAACACCGGCCGCGAGCAACGGACCGACGATGATTGTGTAGGACGTCTCTGCGTTGGTACCGGCAAGAGCAAAATAGCCGAAGGCGGCGAGCGCCTGCCCCAGAACCATGGGCAACCTTGGACCGAAGCGCGCGGTCAGGGCGCCGGCGACGAGATTGGCGATCGTCACCAGCGCCGTCATCGGCAGAAATGCAAGCCCGGTCGCGAGCGGGGAGTAACCCTTCGCCGCCTGAAAGAACAGGCTGAGGATGAACATCAGACCATAATAGGCGAAATTGGTGAGGAGCCCGACTAGGCAGGCGGGGCCGACCGCCGGCGCGCGGAATAAGGACAGCGGCAGCATCGGATCCGCGCTGCGTGCTTCCGTTAGCAGGAACAATGCGCCAGCCACGGCGAAGACGCCGAAACCGGTAACGACAAGCGGATGCGTCCAGCCGAATTGGCCACTCTCGACGAATCCGAAAGTGAGACCTCCAAGGGCGATGATGGCGAGCACTTGTCCGACAAGGTCCAGGCCTCGGTCGGGTGTCGGCGAGCCCGGAGGTGCGTAGGCCAGCGTGAGCCACAACCCCAGCAGGCCGAGCGGCAGGTTGAGGAAGAAGATGCTCGGCCAACCGAAGCGGTCGACCATCACGCCGCCGACGACGGGACCAGCCGCCAGCGCCAGGCCGCCGACGCCAGCCCAGATGCTCACCGCCCGGGCGCGGGCGGCTGCGTCCGGGAAACTGGCGCTCACGAGCGCGAGCGAGGCTGGAACGCAGAGCGCTGCCCCGACGCCTTGCGCAATACGGCCAGCGATGAGGACCGTGATGCTCCCGGCCAAACCGCAGACGAGCGATGCGGCCGTGAACAAGGCAAAGCCGCTGATAAAAATCCGCTTCGCGCCAAAGCGGTCGCCGAGGGCGCCGGCCGTCAGAAGCAGGCTCGCGAAGACCAGCGTGTAGGCATTCATGACCCATTGCAGGCCGGTTACATCGGTCTCAAGCGATGTCTTGATCCGTTCCAGCGCGACGTTCACCACCGTCACGTCGAGAATGATGAGTGCGAAGCCCAGGCTTGTGGCGATCAGGGTGAGACGCGGCGAAGTAGCTTTAACGGCGTTCGAATTCGGCATAGCGGGCTCCCGGAGCGGTTCTCTGAAGGGGCCGTCGCTTGTTCCCGTCGAAACGCGGTTCGTCCCAAGCCATGGTGTATTGCTTGGTAAAATTTGATAAACTGCCGGGACATTGGAACACTTGCCGGATTTAATTGGTAATGGACGTCTTGAAGGCCATGGGCCTGTTCGTTCGCGCCGTCGACACCGGCAGCCTGACAGCGGCCGCGGTCGAATGTGATCTCTCGCCGACGATGGTAGGCAACCATTTGCAGGCCCTGGAGGATCGGCTTGGCACGCGTCTCTTGAACCGCACCACGCGGCGTCAGAGCCTCACCGAGTTTGGGAAGGTGTACTATGACTGCTGCGTCGAAATCCTCGGGCTGGTCGGCGATGCCGAAGCGCGGGCATTGGAGGCGCAGACTGTGCCGAAGGGCCGTCTCCGGGTGACAGCGCCAGTCACGTTCGGCATCGAGCTACTGATGCCCGCGCTTGCCGAATACGGAAGGCTCTTTCCAATGATCGATCTCGACGTCGTCATCACGGACGCCGTGGTCGATCTCGCCGAAGATGGCTTCGAGGCAGCCATCCGTCTCGGCAACCTGCCGGACGCCGATCTGGTCGCCCGGCCACTTGCGCCCTATCGACTGACGATCTGCGGAGCGCCGGCCTATCTGGCTGCGCGAGGTGAACCGATGAAACCTGAGGATTTAGGCCGGCATGATTGTCTGGCCTACAGCTATTCCCCGCGATCAGAATGGCGATCGGTCCAGGCCGTGTGGCGGATGATTGGTCCAGATGGCGAGGTCAGTATCCCGTTCGCCCCTCGCCTTCAGACCGACAGCGCCGAAGGGTTGCGTCGCGCCGCACTGACGGGCATGGGCATCGTCATGCTGCCGGAAATCATGGTGTCGGAGGATATCGCGTCCGGCCGTCTCGCGCGCCTGCTGTTGGGCTACGCCCCACCCATTCGGCCGATGAATCTCCTCTATCTGCGCGACCGCCGCATGTCGCCTAAGTTGCGTAGCTTTATTGATTTTGTGGTCAATCGATTCAGTGCCCAGTTCTGAGGCATCACTATTCAGCGGCAGCTTTCCGCCATATACGCGGTGATTGAAATTATCGCATCGGTAGCATTGCCCCGATTACTTCCCATTTCTGCGGCGGGCCTTTGACCGCGATGGATGTGGAAACGGCGGCGGAAGCTTCGCCGCCACCGTGTGGGTGGTCTCTTACTTCCCCGGCCAGATCGCCTTGCGCTTCTCCGCGAACGCCTTGAGTCCTTCCTTGGCGTCTTCGGTCATCGCCAGCAGCGCGATCTGGCTCTCGGTATAGGCGATGCTCTCATCGAACGACATCGACGCGATCGCGCGCATGGCGTATTTGCCGCGGCGGATCGCGGTGGGCGATTTGTCGGTGATGCGGCCGATCAGCCAGTCGATCTTGACGTCCAGTTCGGCCGCCGGCACGACGTGATTCAGCAGGCCTGCGGCCTGCGCGGCGCGCGCATCGAACGGCTCGCCGGTGATGCACCACTCGTTGATCAGGCGGCGCGGCGCGATTGATTGCAGCAGACTCAGTACCTGCATCGGAAACACCCCGACCTTGACCTCAGGCAGGCCGAACAGTGCCTGCTCCGCGGCCACTGCCATATCGGTCATGCACAGCAGCCCCATGCCGCCGGCCATGCAGACGCCGTTGACGCGCGCGATAGCCGGCTTGGTGGCGTTTTGCGACAG
>JAQGKA010000426.1 GCA_028290355.1 Tardiphaga sp.
TCTCCACCGCCGCAGCCTCTTGCAGGGTGCGGGCGGTCACGAGTGACGATCAGAAGCGGCGCGCGCCAGATACCACATCTGGCCGGATTGGCCAAGGTTTTGCGGTTCAGGGGCAATATTTAGGCAGGAGACGGCGATGGGCAACTGCCCGTCGCCGCTATTTCGCGAAACGGTAATCCCCGCCTTTGGAAACGCCTCACAGCGACTTGGCTTCAGCCCCCGCTCGTGCTTCGGCAGTCATCGGACAGTACGCGAACGCCGCCGCCCACTTGCACGCGATTGGATCCGACCAGCGATGCTTGCGGGTGTCCGCTTTGGCACTTGCCGCCAACCGTTGCGTTCGCCCCCTTCCAGTGGAAGAAGCCGACCCTGCCGCCGTTAGCATAACCGACTAACCCGATGCACTTTGGATCGTCGCGCATCGCCTCCCGCTTGAGAACGCATCCGGCAGACGCGACTTGAACGGATACGGCCCACACAAGTGTGACGGTCGACGCGAGCAACAGACGCTTCATCAATTCACCCCCCGGTTGTGCGGGCGAATTTAACATGGTCTGCGTGACGGTAAAGAGGGCCATCGGCACTCGGCGCGTTTCGCTCTCGATAATGCGGAGGCCTGGCTGTTTGAAATTCGAATCCGGGAAACGTCAGGCGCACCGCGCCCGCACAATCACGCCCCTACAGCAATCCCAGCTCGCGCAATTCGCGGCGCATCGGCTCCGGCATCGCCTCGATGCTGGCGGCGGCCTTGCCGAGGTCGGGGGGCGCGTCGCTTGCGGTGAGATAGCGCCAGCCCTGGAACGGCCGCAGCGGCCGCGGCGACACCGCGAAGACTTTCGGCTGCAGGACCAGCCGGCAGCGGTTGATGCCGTCGCGGTCGCGGAACGGCTCGATGGCGATCAGTTTTTCGCGCACCGCGATCTCGCCCTTGATCACCCAGTACAGCGAGCCGCCGTCGAGCAGCTCGGCGTCGCGCTTCGGCACCATGCGGGTGATGTGGATGTGATGCAGCGGCGCGCCGCTTTGCTTCGCGGAAGACACGCGTTCCGCCACGCGACTTTTGAAATCCTTGATGGATTCGCAGCCGACGGCGAGCTTGATGAGATGTAAGGGCATGAGTCCGAAGTCGGCATCGCGGCGGGGATTTACAAGCCTCAGTTATCGGGCTCGGCGGCGGCCGGCGCAAGCTGCACCGGCGCAGCGGGCGCCTGGGCCTGTGGACGGGCCGCCTTCGGCGCCGCCGGTGGTTTCTTTGCCGCAGCTGGTGCGGCGGGTGCGCCCGGTGCAGCAGCCGGCGCAGCCGGACGCGGTGGCGCTTGCGCGTTGGCGGCCGACGGCGGCGAACGCGGGGCGGCCAACGGCGGCTCCGGTGTCATGATGTTGACCGGTGGAATCGAGGATGCCGAGGGAAAGTCGGCATTGGTGGGCTTGCCGGTCGGCACCGAAGCCGGCAGCGAGGTCGATGCGGCAGCGGCCGGCGGCGCGTTCCAGGTCGGCGCGTAGCGCGCGATCAGGCCGTCATAGGTGCGCTCTTCCATATTGGCGGCGATCTGGTTGTGGTCGGTGAGCGACGCATAGGCCGGGCAGCTGCCCGCCTGGCAACGGTCGCGGGTCACCAGCACATAGGCGATCAACCCGTAGCGGTCGCGCTCCACCGCGCGGCGCAACGCCATCAGCTCCGGCGTCAAATTCTTGCTGGCAGCAATGATGTCGCCATAGGCGGTGAGCCGGCTGATCTTCGCCGCCGCATACGACACCGCAGATGCCGCAGCTTCGGCCGAGCCGAACAGCGCCTTCTCGCAGGCCGCCAGCACGGCGTCGCCGGCGAGCTCATCGAGGCAGGACAAAGCCGGCAGCGAGGCCGTCATCGGCGGCGGCGCACCGGTTTCGCCCGCCCCCTGCCCGGCCGGTCCAAAGCCGCGAATCGTCGCAGCACCGGCCACCGCAATCGCCAGCAGAGTAATCACCGTCAGCGCACCGTTGGCGACCGATTTCTCGGCGCGCAGCAGCGTGATCAGCACGATGAGGCCGAAAAAGCAGGCGGCGGCCAACGTCAGCCACATCGGAAAAGTCGGCGAACGCCAGAGTTGATCGAGCGATGTCGCCCATGCCCAGTCCATTCGATGTCCCCATCGTGTCGCAGTTCAGATCGTCTGCAGATCTTGAAAAGCTGCAACCGTGTCGTGCGTCGCAGTATCATACACCGTTTGCGGCCGTTCCTTGTCAGCCCGGCGACCTATCAACCGCTATCGCGCTTCTGCCTGTCAGGCCGTATGCGGAAGCTTGCCGTCCGGGCTGGCATGATCGACCGCCAGCGGCAGCTGCTGTGCCAGCACCTTGCCCAGCTGGTCGATCGGAATATTGAACCGGGCCGCCAGCTGCTTGACCTGTTCGTTGCCCAGAACCTGCTGCAGTTGCTCGGCAGTGATCGGGATATTCTGGCCATTGCCGATCCAGGATTTTACCTGCGCACCGAGGCCACCCTGTTCAAGCTTGGCGACGATGGCGGAAAGGCCGCCCTGCCCATCCTTGCCCATGACCTCGCCAAGAACCACCGGCAGCACCGCTGCTCCGAGCTGCCCCAGCGCGCCCTGGAACGCCGGCGAATTTTCCAGTGAATCGAGAATTCCCATGGTGAAAACGTTTCGCGCCGTGTCGGATGCTCCGGCAAACCTGACCGCGTTACCTGCGCTCCGTCAAGCGCATCCCGCGCACGTATGCGCGATCCGGCTGCCGTTCAATCGCCCTCGAAGCGCTCGATCACCAACGTTTCGGCGAGGCCCTCCTCCGTCCATTGCTGGAACGCCGGCAACGCCCGCATCGCATCCATGTACCCGCGCGCTGCCGGCGTCACGTCGATGGCATAGCTGAGAAACCGGTGCACCACCGGCGCATACATGGCGTCCGCACCGGTGAATTCGCCGAACAGATACGGACCGATCTTGCCATAGCGCTCGCGGCACTCGGCCCAGATTTCCTGAATGCGCTTGATGTTCACCTTGGCGTCATCCGACAACGCCTTCGCCTTGACCGGGCGGTGCAGGTTCATGCCGCATTCGTTGCGCAGCGCCATGAAGCCGGAATGCATCTCGGCGGAAATCGACCGCGCATGAGCGCGGCTGGCGCGATCCTCCGGCCACAGTCT
>JAQGKA010000430.1 GCA_028290355.1 Tardiphaga sp.
GTCCGGCGGATCGCGCTGGGCGCGGGCAATGCGCAGCTTCAGGCGATCGGCGCCATTGTTGCCGAGATAATGCATGGCGCTGTTGAAGCCGGACCAGTGCTTCTCCTGCTCGGGAGTGAGATTCAGCGACGTCTTGATGCGGGCGATGTTGGCATCGCTGTTGGCGACCACCTGTTCGGCGGTGAGTTGCGGTTCGGGCGCCGGCTCCGCCGCCTTCTTGCCTTTGGCACCCTTCGCCAACTTGGTCGCTTTCGTGTCCGGCGCCGCTCCGGACACCGGCCCGCGGACATTGCTGTTATTGGCGGGCACGCCGAGCACGCCGCCCACCACGCCGACGACGCCGCCGATCGCACCGCCCAGCACGCCGCCGATCGGCCCTGCGGCCTTGTTGCCCTGCTTGGCGCCCTGCTGCACGCCCTGCACCAGGCCCTGCGCCTGAACGGCCTGGGAATTCGCCAGCAACACGACGGCACCGACGCCGAGAATGAGATGCAGTTGAGCGCGCATGCGCATCAGTAGTGCCCGTGGGATCATCAGGTTCTCCAAGATTTTCGCGCCTTCGCGTTGCAACAAGCCAATCCAGTTGATCATGCGGACATTATCGTTTTCGGCGCGATCAAGTCCATCCGTTCACACGGCAACGGCTGTGGACCTCGCCGATTCCGTCCTGTTAAATATGACAAGTGCCGCACGGAACCGTGCAGGCGCATAAAAACGAAAATTGCTTCAAGGGGTGAAAATGACGACCAACAAGAAGAAACTGCTGATCACCGAATCGATGTCGCAACAAGGCTGGGCGTTGTTCAACGAGCGCGGCGATATCGAAACCGTGCAATTTTCCAACCTGATTTCCGCCGCCGATTTTTCCGCACTGCTGCAGCAACAGGCGCCGGTGCATGGCGTGGCGCTCGGCGCGACACGGTTCGGCGAGCCGGAACTCGAAGCCTCCAGGGACATGAAGGTCGTGGCGCGGATCGGCGTCGGCTACGATTCCGTCGATGTCACGGCGCTGAGCAAGCACAAGGTGCCGCTGATGATCGCCGGTACCGCCAACTCGCCGTCGGTCGCCGAGCAGGCGCTGTTCATGATGCTGACGCTGGCGAAGCGCGCGGTGGAACTGCATGCGCTGGTCAAGGACGGCAAATGGAGCGCGCGGCTCGGACTGTTGCCGTTCGACCTGTTCGGCAAGACCGTGCTGATCCTCGGCTTCGGCCGCATTGGCACCCGCACCGCCAAGCGTTGCCTGGCGATGGAAATGACCGTGCTGGTTTATGATCCCTACGTGTCGCCCGACGCGATCAAGGCCGCCGGCTGCGAGCCGGTTGCCGATCTCGACGCGGCGCTGCCGCGCGCCGACTTCGTCAGCATCCATTGCCCGAAGACGAAGGAGACCACCGGCCTGTTCGACGCGGCCCGGATCGCGCGAATGAAACCGTCAGCCTATCTGATCAACACCGCGCGCGGCGGCATCGTCGTGGAAGCCGCGCTGTATGATGCGCTGGTGGCGAGAAAACTCGCCGGCGCTGGACTCGACGTGTTCGAATCGGAGCCGCCGCCGTTCGGCCACGCGCTGTTCGAATTGCCCAATGTGATCATCGCGCCGCACGTCGCCGGCGTCACCCGCGAGGCGCTGGACCGGATGGGCCTGCAGACCGCGCGCAACATGTTGAGCGTGCTCGACAGCGAGCCGATCCGGCAGAACGTCGTCAACGCAGACGTGCTCGGCTGAGGCTGCGGATTGCTGGCGCGGTCCATCCGCGCTAGCAATCCCTCCCCTCCTTTCGAGTGTCCCCTGCATGTCTTTCAAGGAATACGGCGCCTACGACGCGCTCGGTCTCGCCGAATTGGTTCGCACCAAACAGGTCAGTGCCCGGGAATTGCTCGACGAGGCGGTGGCGCGCACCGAGCGGGTCGATCCTGACGTCAACGCCGTGGTGGTGCGGCACGACGATTACGCGCAGCGCCAGATCGACCACGGCCTGCCCGACGCGCCGTTCACAGGCGTGCCGTTCCTGCTCAAGGATCTCGAACTGCTCGACGGCACCCGCACCACCTTCGGCGCCAATCTCTACAAGGACAGTATCGCCGATCACACCGGCACCCTCGCCCAGCGCTTTCTCAATGCCGGACTGACCATCTTCGGCAAGAGCGCCAGTCCCGAATTCGGCCTGATGCCGACCTCGGAATGCCGCCTGCACGGCCCGACCCGCAATCCCTGGAATCTGGACCACTCATCGGGTGGCTCGTCCGGCGGCGCGGCGGCAGCGGTGGCGGCGCGGATCCTGCCGGTGGCGCATGCCAGCGATGGCGGCGGCTCGATCCGGATTCCAGCGGCGGCCTGCGGCGTGTTCGGCCTGAAGCCGACCCGCGCGCGCAATCCGTGCGGCCCGGACAAGGGCGAAGGCTGGGGCGGCTTCTCCTGCGGCCATGTGGTCAGCATCAGCGTCCGCGACAGCGCCGCGATGCTCGACGCCATCCATGGCCCGGAGCCCACCAGCCCCTATATGGCGCCGGCTCCCGAGCGTCCGTTTCTCGACGAAGTCGGTCGCGATCCCGGGCGGCTGCGGATATTCTTCACCGACAGGTCGCCCTATGGCGACGCCATCGATCCGGAGATCGCCGCTGCGGTGCGCGATGTCGCGAAAATGCTGGAAGGCCTCGGCCACCATGTCGAGGAACGCGCGCCGACGCTGCCGACCGATCCTGCGCTGGTGATCTCCGCGGTCGTCGCCGCCAACACCGCGGCGACGGTACGGCTCGCCGAGCAAAAATTCGGCCGCGCGATGACCTCTGATGATTTCGAGAAACTCACGCTCGGCAGCGCGCATAATGCGCGCAAGGCCAGCGCGGTCGATTACGTTGCCGCACTGCAGAATGCGTTTCAGATCTCGCGCAGCGTTACTGGCTTCTTCGCCGACTGCGATATCTTCCTGGCGCCGACCCTGTGCCTGCCGCCAGTACGGATCGGCGAGATTGATACCATGTCCGACAATCTCGGCCAGATCCCGCCGCTGTTGCGGCGCTACATGCCGGGCACCAGCATGGCCAACATGTCCGGCCAGCCTTCGATGTCGGTACCATTGGCGTGGAATGGTAATGGACTGCCGCTCGGTATGATGTTCACCGCGCGGTTCGGCGACGAGGCCACGCTGTTGCGGCTGGCCGCGCAACTTGAGACCGAGCGTCCCTGGAAGGATCGGCGTCCGCCGGTTTGCGCCTAAAAACAGCCACAGCTACTGTCAACAAGGAACTACACAGCGACTTAAGAGTCTGTGTAGCATACTATGTATTCCGTATTTCCGCCGGGGGACGAATTTTTGACTCAAAGCGATCCGACCGACAATGCCCTCGCAGCGATCGCGAGCATTCTCGATCATTCCAGTGAAAAGCCGGACGATAAGCCTGAACCTGAAATAGAGGAAGCAGAGTCAGAGACTCCGTCTGACTCTCAGAATCCGACACCTGTTGCGGAAGCAGCGGAAGAAGAAGCCGCTCCCGCCTTGGTCGAGTCAGTCGATGTCGAGCACTATACGAAGCTCGGCCCCGGCCCACTCGATGCCATCCGGTTTCGCTGGACCGCGCGGCGCGACGACGACGGCAACTACTTCGTCGACGAGACCATCGGCCCGAATTCACGGCCGCTAGTCTTGGGCCCGATGCCATCAGACGAAGTCGTCAAATTCATCGATGATCGCGAACGCGCGGCGCGTGCGCGTTTTGAAGCGCTGAAGACCGAGATGACGGCGGGCCATCGCGCGCCGGATCGTGATCGGTATCACGACAGCGAGAGCTGAGCTCGCGCTTCTCCGATTGAACCGTGCGATCCTCCCTGTAAACTGAACGCAACACGCACGCCACCTGGCGTTGATGCGAGAAACGTTTGGGGAGAAGACATCATGGTCCGCATCGTGGCTGCATGGCTTGCCGCATGCTTTTTGCTAACGGCGCCATCGCATGCCCAGACGCCGCTCCCTTCCCGCCTCGACGATATCATCGCGCGCGGCACGCTGCGGATTGGCCTCACCGGCGACTATCTGCCGTTCAGCTCGTTCGATCCGGCGACCGCGAAATTCCGCGGCTTCGATGTCGAGATGGCGGAGCAGCTCGGCCAGGCGCTCGGCGTCAAGGTCGACTATGTCCACACCAGTTGGCCGAAACTGTCAGCGGATTTCGCGGCCGACCAGTTCGACATCGCGATGGGCGGCGTCTCTATCACGCTCGACCGGCAGAAGAAGGGACTGTTCTCGACGCCGATCATGCGCGAAGGCAAGACGCCGATCGCGCGCTGCGCCGACAAGGAAAGGTTCGGCACCATCGCCGAGATCGACCAGCCGGGCGTCCGCGTCATCGTCAATCCCGGCGGCACCAACGAGCGCTTTGCGCGCGCCCAGATCAAGAATGCCGAGATCGCGGTCTATAACGACAATGTCCGCATCTTCGACGAGATCGCGCAAGGCCATGCCGACCTGATGATGACGGATGCCTCGGAGACCAAGTATCAGCAGAAGCTGCACCCCGGCGTGCTCTGCGCCGTGCATCCCGAAAAGCCGTTCGATTTCGCGGAGAAGGCCTATTGGCTGCAGCGCGATGTCGCGCTGAAGGCCTTTGTCGACCAGTGGCTGCACCTGATGCAGGAGAACGGCAGCTTCCGCGCCATCACTGGCCGCTGGTTCGAATAGTTTCGCGCGCGCCGATCAGCCGCCGACCGGCCCGGCATAGTCCTCGTCGGTGACCTTCTCCATCCAGGTCGCGAAGCTGCCGTCGAGAGATTCCTGCATGGCGATATGGGTCATGGCGTTGCTGGGCGCCGCGCCATGCCAGTGCTTTTCGCCCGGTGGAATCCACACGGTGTCGCCGGGCTTGATCTCGCGGATCGGCCCGCCCACGCTTTGCACCCGTCCGACGCCGGAGATCACATACAGGGTCTGGCCGAGCGGATGGGTGTGCCACGCGGTGCGCGCGCCCGGCTCGAAGGCGACACGCGTCGCCACCAACCGCGCCGGCGCTTCCGCCGCGATGATGGGGTCCTGAAACACCGTGCCCGTAAAGTAGTCCTGCGGCGCGCGGCCGGTCGGCCGCGAGCCTGCGAGATGGATCTTCATGGCACGGTCTCCTCTGTAGCCCTCATGGTGAGGAACGCGTCTTCGCGCGTCTCGAACCATGAGATGTGTGGCCCTCATCCTTCGAGACGCGGTCCAGTGGCCGCTCCTCAGGATGAGGGATATCCATTGGTGCGTTACTTCTTCGATGCCGCGTAGCGCGCCTTGGTCTCGGCGTTCATCGGATAGAGACCCGGCAGCGACGCGCCGTTGTTGACCTCGTCGACGATCCACGCCTCCATGCGCTCCTGCTCGGCGCCTTCGGCGAGGATGAGATCGAGGAACGCCTTCGGGATCACCACGGCGCCATCCTGGTCGGCGACGATGACGTCGTCCGGGAAGATGGCAACGCCGCCGCAGCCGATCGGCTCGCCCCAGCCGACGAAGGTCAGGCCGGCCACCGACGGCGGCGCGGCATAGCCGTCGCACCACACCGCCATGCCGGTGCCGAGCACGCCTTCAAGATCGCGCACCACGCCATCGGTGATCAGCGCCGCGACGCCACGCTTGACCATGCGCGCGCAGAGAATGTCGCCGAAGATGCCGGCGTCGGTGATGCCCATGGCATCGACCACGGCGATGCAGCCTTCCGGCATCGCCTCGATGGCGGTGCGGGTCGAGATTGGCGACGACCAGGATTCAGGGGTCGCGAGATCTTCGCGCGCGGGCACGAAGCGCAGCGTGAAGGCCGGGCCGACCAGGCGGGGCTGGCCGGGACGCAGCGGCTTCGCGCCGCGCAGCCAGACGTTGCGCAGTCCCTTCTTCAGCAGAACCGTTGTGATGGTCGCAGTGGAAACGCGCGACAGGGTGGCGATGGCTTCGGGGGTCAGGGACATGGACGCAGGGCTCTTTGGGTCAGAGGAGAATTGGCGGCGCATCTTGCGGCGGAAAGCCATCGCGTCAAGCCACGATTTCGCGGCATGCGGCATAGGCATCATCGCCGCCGATCATTCCGGCTTATCGCGATGATGCGCATTAATTTATTGAAGTCGCTCGGTTATTTTTAGATTGCGAATTCCACTGGCGGATAAAACGCGCTATGCGTGGAATATCCAACACTGATGTTGTGAGGCCATGGTCGCAGCTCTCTCCCCGCCCCGCATTCTGCCCAGCGGCGACGCCGCCATTACCGTGGAATTCAGCCGCACTATCGATGCGGTGGCGAACCGGCGGGTGCTGGCGCTCGACCGGCTGGTGGCCGGCGACGCGCTGACGGGCGTTACTGAGACGGTGCCGACCTATCGCTCCCTGCTGGTGCATTACGATCCCCTGCAGATCGGCTTCGAGGCGCTCGGCGACAAGCTGACCGAACTGGCGCTGCGGCCGCTGCCGGAAGCCACGGCGACGCGGCGCTGGCGGATTCCCGTCGTTTATGGCGGCGAGAACGGCATCGACCTCGAAGACGTCGCCAAGACGCTGAACATCACGCCGGACGAGGTGGTGGCGCGCCATGTCGGCGGCGATTATCGCGTCGCCATGATCGGCTTCACGCCCGGCTGGTCCTATCTCAGCGGCCTGCCCGGCTCGATGCAGATTTCGCGGCGGCAGAATCCGCGGCTGCTGACGCCGCCCGGCACGATCTCGATCGGCGGTATTCAGACCGGCGTGCAGTGCCTCGCCGGCCCCAGCGGCTGGCACCTGCTCGGCCGCACCGCGGTGCGAACCTATCAGCTGCATCGAGATCCGATCTTTTTGCTGGAACCCGGCGATGCCGTGACCTTTACCGCCGTGAATGAGAAGACCTTTACCGAACAGGACCGCGCCGCTGAAGGCGGCGAATTCGTCGCCGAGTTGATGTCATGAGCAAGCTTGTCATCATCTCGGTCAGCCCGGGAACATCGGTGCAGGATGCCGGCCGGTTCGGCGCGCAACGCTACGGCCTAGTGCCATCAGGCGCGGTAGATCGCCTTGCGCTGGCGGCCGCCAACGCGCTGGTCGGCAATGCGCTGTTCGCCGCCACCATCGAGTTGGGGCCGCTGAGTTCTGTTGTTACCGCCCGGGGCGGCGCCGTGCGCGTCGCTCTCACCGGCGCGACGCGGCCGGCCGATGTCGCCGGCCAGCCCATGGCGCCGAATACATCGGTGACGATCGCCGACGGCGAAAGCCTCAACATCGGCGTCGCCCGATCAGGCACGTTCGGCTATCTCGCCATCGAAGGTGGCGTGCGCGGCGAGCTGATGTTCGGCAGCCTCGCGGTCAACGCCCGCGCAGGGCTCGGCAGCCCCTATCCGCGCCCGCTGCAGCCCGGCGACGAATTGCAGGTGGCCACTGCCAGCAGCGCCAATGAAAAGCGCATCGATCTGCCGGCGGCCGTTGAAGGACCGATCCGCGTGGTGCTAGGTCCGCAGGACGACGAATTCGACGACGCCAAGGAGCTCTTTCTCGGCAGCGAGTGGAAGATCTCGGCGATGAGCGACCGGATGGGCTATCGGCTGGAAGGCCCGGTGATCAAACATCTGCACGGCCACAACACCGTCTCCGACGGCACCGTCAATGGCTCGATCCAGGTGCCGGGCATGGGCCAGCCGATCGTGCTGATGCCGGACCGCGGCACGACAGGCGGCTATCCGAAAATCGCCACGGTGATCTCGTCCGATCTTGGCCGTTTCGGCCAGACCCAGCCGGGCCGCGGTTTTCGCTTCAAGGCCGTCACCATGGCGGAGGCGCAGGCGGAATATCGCGCGACGGCGGAGTTGCTGCAAAGCCTGCCCGGCCGCGTCCACGATGCCAATATCCTGATGCTCGACATCAAGGCGTTGCAATCCGCCAATGTCGCCGGCGTCGCGGTCAGTGCGATGGACTCCTGGACGTGGCAGACGCAACTGTCGGCCGAAGCTCAAGACTAATCACAATGACACTCACGGAAGAGCACGACCATGAACATCGATCTGAACTGTGATCTCGGCGAAAGCTTTGGCATGTGGGAGATGGGCAACGACGCCGCGATGATCGACCTCGCCACCTCCGTCAACATCGCCTGCGGCTATCACGCCGGCGATGCCGATACGATGCGCAAGACCGTAAAGCTCGCCAAGGCCCGCAACGTCAGCATCGGCGCCCATCCCGGCTATCGCGACCTGCACGGCTTCGGTCGCCGACCGATCGTCGGACTGACCGCGCTCGAGATCGAAAACCTGGTCGCGTACCAGATCGGCGCGCTGCAATCGATTGCCGCGATGGAGGGCTACAAGGTCACCCATGTGAAGGCGCACGGCGCGATTTCTAACGTCGCCTGCGAGGACGACATGACCGCCCGCGCCATCGCCGCGGGGATCAAGGGTGTCGATCGCAATCTGGTTTTCGTGGTGCTGGCGAATTCAAAACTGGTCACCGCAGGCGAAGCCGCTGGCCTGCCGCTCGCGCATGAAGTGTTCGCCGACCGCGCCTATGAGGACAACGGCAACCTCGTCTCGCGCAAGAAGCCCGGAGCGGTACTGCATGACCCCGTGATGGTCGCCGACCGCGTGGTGAAGATGGTGCAGGACGGCGCAGTGACGTCGATCACCGGCAAGATCATCAAAATGAAGATGGATACCGTCTGCATCCACGGCGATACGCCGGGCGCGGTGGAGCTCGGCCGCCACGTGCGGGACGGGTTGAAGGCCGCAGGGATCGACGTGACGCCGTTCAAGACGGCGGGCTGATTCCCCGCTGCGCACACCTTCCGTTCCGCATGTCGTCCCTGCCTGGACGGGGACGACCCGTTGAAAGTACGGAGTTCAACTATACGCCGCACTATCCCTCACCGATCGTTCAGCATCCCCTCATGCGGCAGCCCTTCGATCGGGCACTCCTCGACTCCAACAGTGGGTCGCGTAAACGCTTCAACGTTCTCACGTGCCTTGTCGGGGTTATTGACCCAATTGGCATAGAAGTCGAACGGACAGGCGGCGAAACCGCGATTGCTTTCGCCGGAATTGATCGTGCCGGTGTAGCCGCGGTGCAGCAGCTTGAAGAGATGGTTTTCCGATTGTCCGGTGCGGCGTGCATCGCGGATCAGCGACTTCGACAGCGCCGCATATTGAATGCCGTAATCTTCCTCGCCGCATTCGCCCAGGGTGCGGCCGTCGAAGCCGATGATCGCCGAGTGACCGAAATACGAATACACGCCGTCGAAGCCTGATGCGTTGGCAACGGCGACATAGGTGTTGTTGGCCCAGGCCATCGCCTTCGCCATCAGCACCTGCTGATCCTTGGCGGGATACATGTACCCCTGACAGCGCACAATCAGTTCGGCGCCCTTCATGGCGCAGTCACGCCAGATTTCCGGATAATTGCCGTCGTCGCAGATGATCAGCGACACTTTCAGGCCCTTCGGTCCTTCCGACACATAGGTACAATTGCCGGGATACCAGCCTTCGATCGGCACCCACGGCATGATCTTGCGATACTTCTGAACGATCTCGCCCTTGTCGTTCATCAGGATCAGCGTGTTGTACGGTGCCTTGTGCGGATGCTGTTCGTGTCGCTCGCCGGTCAGCGAGAACACGCCCCAGACCTTGGCCTTACGGCAGGCCGCAGCAAAGATCTCGGTTTCATCGCCGGGCACGATCGAGGCGGTCTCATTCATCTCCTTGGAGTCGTACATGATGCCCTGGGTCGAATACTCCGGGAAGATCACCAGATCCATGCCGGGCAGGCCCAACTTCATGCCGACGATCATGTCCGCGATCTTCTGCGCGTTCGCCAGTACCTCGGCCTTGGTATGCAGCCGCGGCATCTTGTAGTTCACCACGGCAACTCCGACCGTGTCCTTGCTGGATGAAATATCGCCGTGGTGCATTGCTGTAATCTCCGTGCAGGAACTGATGCTCACACCGCTGCAGAAAGCCCGCGGATCACGGAGATCACGCAGGCTCTGAGCTAGGTCGAGCACCTTGATCCTGAGCCGGGCGTTCGAGCCCGGCCATACGTGGATTCACGGATGCAGGAAATATGTGGTGGAAAAAACGCGGAACGCCGGCTACAGGCCGGCGCCGCCCTTCGCAATCGCATCGTTGAACGACCGATCCATAATCGCGTTCGCATCGAGCTTCTGCTTGATCAGTCCCGCACGCAGATAGAGATCGATGGTCTTCTGCTCGTCGGCGACCACGCTGTCGTCGATCGGCGCGATACGGATTTTGGCGCGGGTCAGCCAGTTCAACGGCACCGACGGTGCAACGTTCATCAGCTTTCCCCAGGTCTGCGCGTAGCTGTCGGCGTTGCTCAGCGCCCAGATCCGGGCCGCGGTCAGGCGGCGCAAAAAGTCTTCCAACTCGGGCCGCTTGTCGCGGATCGCATTGGGCGTCGCGACCTGCAGGCTGAGGCCCGCCGACAACCCTTCCGCCGTCAGCACGCGGCGCGACTGGAACAGCACTTCCTCCTGGCTGACATAGGGCTCCCATGTCGACCATGCATCGACCGAACCGCGGCTATAGGCGACCTTGGCGTCGGCCGGTGCGAGAAACACGATCTGCACGTCGGCCGGGGTCCAGCCTTTCGACTCCAATGCAGCAAGCAGCAGCTGATGTCCGATCGAGCCGCGGCCGGTGGCGATCTTCTTGCCCTTGAGCTCGTCAAAACTCTTGATAGCGGACTCCTTCGGCACCAGTACGGCAAGGCCCTCTTGCGTCTGCCGGATGGCGCCGATCGCCTTCACCGGCACATTGGCCGCCGCGGCAAAGGTGAATGGCGCGTCGCCGACCAGGCCGGTCTCGATCGCGCCGGCGCCGAGCGCTTCCAGCAGCGGCGCCGCGGCCGGAAATTCCTTCCACTCGATCTTGTAGGGCACATCCTTCAGCACGCCGGCAGCCTGCATCACCGCCTGCGAATTCCCCTTCTGATCGCCGACGATCAAGGTTGTCTCTGCCTGGGCGGATGACAGCGCCGCGGCGATCAGCCCGGCGGCGAGGATAAGACGTTTCATTCTGCTGCAACTCCCTTGGCGACACTGCGCTGAGCGATCAGCTCACGCGTACGCGGAATCAATTCGCGACCATAGTCGATAGCATCGATCAGCGGATCGAAGCCACGGATGAGAAAATGGCTGACGCCCAGATCATGGTAATCGCCGAACACCTCGGCAACCTGCTCGGGCGTGCCGACCAGGGCGGTGGTGTTGCTGTTGGCGCCGGTGAGCTTTGCGATCTCGGTCCACAGCCGCTTGTCGATGCGGGTGCCCTGCTCGGCCAGCGCCAGCAGCCGCCGCGCGCCGGCAGTAGCATGGCCGTCGGCCGGCTTGCGATAGCCGGTCTTGTCCTGCAGCGCGGTGGCGCGGGCGAGAATGTCCTCGGCCTTGGCCCAGGCCTTCTCCTCGGTCTCGGCGATGATCGGCCGCACCGACAGGCTGAAACGCGGCGTCGGCCGGCCATGCTTGGCCGCCGCCGTGCGCACGCGCGACGTCACATCGCGCACCTGCGCATAGGACTCGCCCCACAGCGCAAAGGTATCGGCATGCTTGCCGGCGACCTCGATCGCCGCATCCGACGCGCCGCCGACGAAGATCGGAATGCCTTCGGGGTGATACGGCTTGATCTGCGAAAAGCCGTTTTCGATCTGGTAGTACTTACCGGCATAGTTGAACGGCTTGTCGCTGCTCCATTCCGCCTTGATGACGTCAAGCCATTCGTCGGTGCGGGCGTAGCGCTCGTCCTTGTCGTCGATCGTGTTACCGTCCTGTCGCAGCTCGGTGGCATTGCCGCCGGTGATGACATGCAGCGACACGCGACCGTTGGAGAACTGATCGACCGTCGCGAGCTGGCGCGCCAGCAGCGTCGGCGCGGTGAAGCCCGGCCGCTGCGCGATCAACACCTTCAGCTTCTCGGTGACACCCAGCACGTGCTGGCCAACCTGCAATCCATCGGGAATGGTCGAGTGAAACGCCAGCAGCGCGCGATCGAAGCCGGCGAGTTCATGGGCCTTGGCGACGGTCTCGATGTAGGGACGGTCGAGGATCGGACCCGATCGCACCACGGTCTCGGACGAATTGTTGTTGGTGATGAAGCCGATGAATTCGATGGACATAGATATCTCCATTCCCGAAGGGTTGAATTAAATTCCGAGGGCTAGACGGCCGGCTGATATGCGCGTGGCGTCGTCCTGCGGGGTGTGAACGCGGCCGCACATGACATCGCGAAAATGCCGTTCCAGCGGATTGGCGCGAGTCAGGCCGTGATTGCTGGTCAGCGACAGCGCGTCCTCGACGGCCGCAACAGCGTTGTTGGTGACGGTCAGCTTGACGATGTTGGCCTCCGTCGCCGTCAACGCGACACCGTCGTCGATGTCGCGAGCAAAGGTATCAAGCAGCCGCGCATTGACGGCGAGTTTGGCCTCGATGCCACCGATGATCTCCTGCGCCCGCGGTAGCGTCGCCAGCGGCGCGCCGAGGCTCGATGGCACGCGGTTCTTGAGAAACTCGACCACCCAGTCCCGTGCCGCACGGGCAACGCCGTCATAGACCGCACCGACCAGTACCGCCTGCACAGTGGCCTGGGTGAAATCCGGCGTCGCCCATTCCGACGGCTTGCGCACATCGATTTCATGATCGAGCGGAAACACCACGTCGTCGAACACGACGTCGTGGCTGCCGCTGGCGCGCAGGCCGAGGTGATCCCAGGTCTCGACGATGGTGGTGCCCGGCAGACCCGCCGGCACCAGGAACAGGCCGACGCGCACCTCGGGCTCGTCGGTCTTGGCCCACACGGTGTACCATTTCAGGATCGGCGCGCCGGTCGAATAGATCTTGTGGCCGCTGAGCCGCCAGCCGGCGGCGGTGCGTTTAGCCGTGGTCGCCGGCAAGCCGCCACGCGACGGCGAACCCAGGTCGGGCTCGACGCGCAATGCGTTGACCAGCGCAAGGCCTTCGACAGTCTCCCTCGCAAGCTTGCGCGCCAGATGCTGCGGCCAGTTTGCGCTGCCGGCGATCACCAGATGGTGGATGTAATGCATCGCCAGCACCAGCGCGGTCGCCGCGTCAGCCTTGGCAACGATG
>JAQGKA010000462.1 GCA_028290355.1 Tardiphaga sp.
GATCCAGCGCGACAGCGTCCAAAAGGCCAAGGAGGCCGCGCTTGACGCTTGCGGCAAGTCCGGCAAATCTTGTCGCATTATCGATGCCGTGTGCGCCGACGGAACCGGCCGTGCGGAGGCGAACCGCCAGTAATTTTGAAAGTCTGATTTCATGCCCAATATGTTTCGATGGTCGATCGGAATTGCCCCTCTCGCCCTCGTCATCGCGCTAAGTCCCAATGCGGCGCGCGCTCAGGGCAGCGCCGGCGGCAGCATCGGCAATGACGACAAGGCGGTGTCGGGCTCGCGCTCCACGACGACGCGCGAGGCTCCGGCGCGCCGCAGTCGGCAGACCGAAGAGCCGCCGCGCCGGTCGTCACGACGCAGTGGCGGTGGCGGCGGACACTTCGATGGCAGCTGGACAGTGACCGCGTCGCCGGGCTGCGCTGCATCAGGCACAGGCACCGTCATGGTGTCGGGCGGCAGAGTATCCGGTCAGGGTATCTCAGGCACCGTGAGCCCGAACGGTGCAACGCGGACCGTCGGCTATATCGATAGTATCACCATCGTCAGCAGTGGCCGCGTCACCGGCACCACCAGTTCCGGCGTCTACCGCCAGTCCGACGGATGCTCCGGCACGTGGCGCGGGATGAAGAATTGATTTTTCGCAGACGCTTCATGCATCCGACAAACTTGCCTTCGGACATTGCGATCGAACATCGGGAATTTGATTTCATGCCGCGCTTCTTTCCGGGACAAGTGATCACTGCCTCGCTGCTGATCTCCATCGCCGCGGCCCTCGCCCCGGAATACGCAAACGCGCAAGGCGCCGCCGGCGGCAGCATCGGCAACGACGACAAGGCCGTGTCCGGCTCGCGACCGGAACGCTCAACCGCCGGCGAAAAACCGGCACGGCGGAAAACGACCGGCGACGAACCACGTCGACGCAGTGGCGGCGGCGGCAATTTCGATGGCGCGTGGATGATGTCGGGCGTCGGCAACGCCGTCTGCCCCGGCCCTGTCAGCAACGCCATCATTATCACCAATGGCCAGATCGACGGCGGCGGAGCCCGAGGCACCGTCAGCGCGAGCGGCGCGGTGAATGGGATCGCGCAAGGCAGCGGAAAGACCATGATCACCACCGGCCGATTGTCCGGCCGCCGCGGCAGTGGCACGTTCCGTCAGTCCGACGGTTGCGCCGGGACATGGACGGCGAGCAAGCAGTAGTTCAGGTGGGCCAAGGCGCTCTTGCCGTACGCACGCAGCGATACGCAATCTCGGGTCTGTCTAGCTGCGCGGCCGCCTGAATGCTTCGCCGATCGCCACCACCAGCGCGCAGATCGCTACCAGCACCAGCGATGTCGCCGAGGCCGCGGGAAGATCGGTCCCCGTCTCCGAAATCTTGCTGTACAGAAATAGCGGCAGGATGTTCACCTGCGTGCCGACCAAAGCCAGCGCCGTCCCATAAGCGCCGACCGCCACGGCCGAGGTGAGACAGAACGCTGCCACCAGGCTCGGCATGATCTGCGGCAGCATCACCTCCATCAACGCCCGCAGGCTGCCCGCCCCGAGCGATCGCGCCGCCAGGATCTGGTTACGATCGAAATTCCCCATCGCAGGCAGCACGATCAGGACCACCCGCGGCACCAGATAGTAGGAATAGGCAAGTCCGAGGCCTAGCGGGGAAAAGATGAACGCGCCGGTGACCGCGGGGTCCAGGCCCAGTTCGGCCAGCAGCAATGTGACAAAACCGGCGCGGCCGAGCAGCAGAATGAAGCCGTAAGCGACGATCAACCCGGAAAACGTCAACGGCAGCGAGATGGCGATCAGCGCCGCCGTGCGCAGGCCGGGCGCCAGCCGCAGCAGAGCGAGCGCGACGCAGACGCCGACGACGACCGAGAACAATGGCGCGACGGTGCCGAGCACGAGGGTGCCGCGCAGGCCGTTCCAGAACACCGGATCGGCGGCGAGCCGCCCGAAGGCGCTGCCGCCATCCGAAAACGCGCCGCCGAGCACCGCGCCAACCGGCAGCAGAAAGAATAGTCCAAGCACGATCGTGCCGGGAACGGCAAAACCGACAAGCGTGGATGACGAAGCACGGGGGCTCATGATGGTCCTGTCGCTGGCGCCGCAGCATACCGGGATGATCCGCGCGGGATCATCCCGGATGCGGCGTGGTTACTGGCCGAGAACCGCCTTGGCCCAGCCGGCGTCGATCTCGGCCTTCTTGGCGGTCGCCTTGGCGATATCGATTGCCTGCACCTGCGGCGCCGCCGGCATCTTGTCGGCGACAACAGCCGGCAGAGCGATGCCGGGCACTGCCGGCCGCACATAGCCTTCAGCAAAAATCTTCTGGCCTTCGTCGCTCATGACGAAATTGAGCCAAAGCTTGCCGGCACTGGGATTGGGGCCGTTCTTGACCAGCGAGATCGCGTAGGGCGCCGCGGCGGAGGCTTCCTTCGGAATCACCACGGCGACGCTGTCGCCCATGCCATCGACGAACTTGGCCTTCAGGCCGTCGTTCTCGTAGCCGATCCAGATCGGGATCTCGCCCTTGAGAAACTGGGCATAGGGCGTGGTGCCAACGGTGCGCAGCACATTGCCCGCTTTCGTCAGCTTGCCGAGATAGTCGATGCCCGGCTTGACGTCATCCATGCTGCCGCCGTTGCCGAACGCCGCGGCGAAGGCCACCACCTGGCCCTGACCGGTGGAGCGCGGATCCTGGTAGACGATGGCGTTCTTATAGTCCGGCTTCAACAGATCAGCCCAGCCCTGCGGAATGGTCTTGACCAGCTTGGTGTTGACGAGGAAGGCGACGCTCAGCGTGTGGATGGTGAACCAGCGGCCGTCGTTCTCGCGCAGCGTGTCCGACAGCTTGTCGAAGTTCACCGGCTTGTAGCCTTCGACCACGCCGGCCTTGGCAGCGTCGAGGCCGGACGCGGCGAAGTAATAGGCGGTATCGGCCTGCGGACGGTTGCGGGCCTTGTCGAGAGCGACGACGGTCGCGGCGGAGCCAAGGTCGTTATAGACCATTTCGACGCCGGGATAGCGCTTCTGGAACGCCTTGAACTGTCCGGCCCAGTTGGCCCAGGTCGGGCCGGTGTCGAACGAGACAACGAGTCCTTCCTTGCGCGCGCTCTCGAACAGTTCTTTCTCGCCGGGATAAAGCTCGGCGCCTTCGAAGGCGAATGCGCTGTGACCAAGGTTGATGGCGATGCTGGCTGCGGCAACGCTGCTCAGGAATTTGCGTCGGTTCATGTCGATGTCCTCACTGGTTGGATTGATATTAATTCGGGGGCAGCAGACGGATTGCACCGGACGGGATAACCACCCCGGTGACCCGCTCGCGAAGGTGGGTTTCCAGGCGGATGAGACCGCCGGCGACGGTCAGATCGATGCGGCGAACCGGCCCGAGATAGCGATCCGCCGACATCGTTCCGGCGAACCGGCCGGGTTGTCCGGGTTCGATTGCTCCGGTGACCGGCTCGATCCGCTCCGGGCGAACCAACACCGTCACCTTCTCGCCGCGGCCCCTGCCCGCGGTGTCGCAAGCGAGCGTGCCGATCTCTGTCGAAACCAGCCCGTCACCCGCGACCTCGCCCGGCCACAGATTGGACTGGCCGACAAAGGCGGCCACGCCGGCATTCACCGGCGTCTCGTAGAGTTCGCGAGGCGTGCCGATCTGCACCAGACGCCCCTCACGCATCATCACCACCTTGTCGGCAATCGACAGCGCCTCCTCCTGGTCGTGGGTGACCAGAAGCGTCGCAATTCCCGACTGGCGCTGCACCCGCAGGATCTCGTCGCGCATCTCCAGCCGAAGACCTGCGTCGAGCGCCGACAGCGGTTCGTCGAGCAACAGCCCCTGCGGCTCGAACACCAGCGCGCGCGCCAGCGCGACGCGCTGCTGCTGACCGCCCGATAACTCCGCCGGAAAATCATCCGCGCGCAGGTTCATCCCGACCCGGCCCAGCATGTCGACGGCGCGCGATCGCCGCTCGTCCCTGGAAAGCCCGCGGACCTTGAGAGGGTAAGCGACGTTTTCCCAAAGCCGCATATGCGGGAACAACGCATAGTTCTGGAACACCACGCCGAGACGCCGAGCCTCCGGCGCGAGCTGACCGACGTCCTGGCCGTCGATCAGGAT
>JAQGKA010000465.1 GCA_028290355.1 Tardiphaga sp.
AGCGACACGCCGATTCGCGGGTTTTGAGATTTACGAGCGGACCTGACCAGCCGATGCCGATAACGATTCTCGACCTTGTCCTGCTCGGGGTGATGCTGATCTCCGGCCTGCTCGCGATGGTCCGCGGTTTCATGCGCGAGATACTGTCGATCGCGGCCTGGGGCGCCGCCGCGCTGGTGACGCTGTTCGCGTTTCAGAAGCTACTGCCTTCGGCCAAGGCCTATATCGCCAACGATACGGTCGCCACTATCGCCGTCATCGCCGGCGTCTTCATCGGCACGCTGATCATCGTCTCCATCATCACCGTGCGCATCTCCGACATGATCCTGGATTCGCGCATCGGCGCGCTGGATCGCACCCTCGGTTTCCTGTTCGGCCTGGCCCGCGGGTTGTTGATCGTGGTGGTGGCCTTCCTGTTCTTCAGCTGGCTGGTTCCGGACAAGCAGCGTCCGGACTGGGTCACTGGGGCGAAATCACGGGTTGTTTTGCAGGGAACCGGCGATTGGCTGATGGCACTCTTGCCGGATGACCCCGAAAACACCATCTTGAAGAGATTCAAGAAGAACAAGCCCGATGAGGATGCAACCGACGCCGAGCCGGCCCCCCCCGGCGCAGGCGAAGGCTACACCAAGCCTGCCCGCGACAGCCTGAAAAAGCTGATCGATGGCAAGCCGGCGGGACGTTAGTTGTTCTTAGGTTCCTTGCGAACAGAGAGGCGATGAATCCGATGCAGAGCCCTTCCGATGACGCAGCAGAACCGCACCTTGAACCAGACCAAAACCACAACCTCCGCGACCCAGATCTCGACGGCGACATGCTGCGCGAGAAGTGCGGCGTGTTCGGCATCTTCGGTCATCCCGACGCATCGGCGGTCACTGCACTCGGGCTCCACGCCCTTCAGCACCGCGGCCAGGAAGCTGCCGGCATCGTCGCCTTCGACGGCAAGCGGTTTCATTCCGAACGAAGGCTTGGCCTGGTCGGCGACACGTTCTCCCGCCGCGAAGTGATCGAGCGCCTGCCCGGCAACGCCGCGGTCGGCCATACCCGCTACTCCACAACCGGCGAAACCATCCTGCGCAACGTGCAGCCGCTGTTCGCCGAACTCAACGCCGGCGGCTTCGCCGTCGCCCACAATGGCAATCTCACCAACGGGCTGACGCTGCGCCGCGAACTGGTGCGCAACGGCGCCATGATGCAGTCGACGACGGACACCGAGGTGATCCTGCATCTCGTCGCGCATTCCAAACGCAATCGCTTCATCGATCGTTACATCGAAGCACTGCGCGCCATCGAAGGCGCCTATGCGCTGGTGTCGCTGACCAACAAGAAGCTGGTCGGCGCCCGCGACCCGCTCGGCATCCGCCCGCTGGTACTGGGTGAACTCGACGGCGCGCCGATCCTCGCCTCGGAAACCTGCGCGCTCGACATCATCGGCGCGAAATACGTCCGCGACATCGAGCCCGGCGAAGTCATCGTGTTCGACGAACACGGCACCCAGAGCCACAAGCCGTTTCCGCCGATGCCGCCGCGCCCCTGCATCTTCGAATACATCTACTTCTCGCGGCCGGATTCGATCGTCGGTGGCCGCTCGGTCTACGACGTCCGCAAGGCGATGGGCGCGCAGCTCGCCCGCGAGACCCATGTCGAAGCCGACGTCATCGTGCCGGTGCCGGATTCCGGCGTCCCCGCCGCGATCGGCTATTCCCGCGAGTCCGGCGTGCCGTTCGAACTCGGCATCATCCGCAATCACTATGTCGGCCGCACCTTCATTCAGCCGACCCAGAGCATCCGCGAACTCGGCGTCCGCATGAAGCATTCGGCGAACCGCGCCGCGATCGAGGGCAAGCGAATCGTTCTGATCGATGACAGCCTGGTGCGCGGCACCACCTCGAAGAAGATCGTCAAGATGATGCGCGACGCCGGCGCCAGGGAAGTCCACTTCCGCATCGCGTCGCCGCCGATCACCCATCCCGACTATTACGGCATCGACACCCCCGACCGCTCCGGCCTGCTCGCCGCCACCCATACGCTCGAGCAGATGTGCGAGCTGATCGGCGCGGACTCGCTGGCCTTCGTCTCGGTCGATGGCATCTACCGCGCCATGGGCGAGCCCGGCCGCAATCCCGCGCAGCCGAAATTCGCCGACCACTGCTTCACCGGCGACTACCCGACCCCGCTCACCGACATGCACGAGATCGAAGCGCCGCGGCAGCTGTCGCTGCTGGCCGAAGCGAGCTGACGTTCCTCCACCACCACCGCAATCACCGTTAGAGTTCGTCATGCCCGGCTCTTGTGCCGGGCATCCACGTCTTTAAAAGACAGTTCGTGGATGGCCGGGACAAGCCCGGCCATGACAGCATGAAGTTTGTCCAATGACCCACCCCCTCGCCTCCCGTATCGCTCTCGTCACCGGCGCCTCGCGCGGCCTCGGCTATGCCACCGCGGTGGCGCTGGCCAAGGCCGGCGCCCATGTCATCGCCGTCGCGCGGACGCAAGGCGGGCTCGAAGAGCTCGATGACACCATCCGCAAGGACGGCGGCAGCGCCACGCTGGTGCCGCTGACCCTCACCGATTTCGACGGCATCGCCCGGCTCGGTGCCGCGCTGAACGAGCGCCATGGCAAGCTCGACATCCTGGTCGGCAATGCCGGTGTCGCCGGCCCATCGTCGCCATTGGGGCATATCGAGATGAAGCCGTGGAACGACACCATGGCCGTGAACGTCACCGCCAACTTCCAGCTGATCCGCTGCATGGAGCCGCTGCTGAAACTCTCCGACGCCGGCCGCGCGGTGTTCGTCACCTCCGGCAGCGCCAGCAAGGTGCCGGCCTATCGCGGCCCCTATGCCGCGTCCAAGGCCGCACTGGAAGCGCTGGTGCGGGTGTGGGCCGCCGAGACCGCAACGACACCGATCCGCGCCAACCTGTTCAACCCCGGCCCGGTGCGCACCCGCATGCGCGCCACCGTGATGCCCGGCGAGGATCCGGCGACACTGCCGACGCCGGAGCAGGTTGCGGAGTTCATCGTGCCGCTGCTGCTGCCGAGCTGGAGCGAGACGGGGAAATTCTACGACTACAAGACCCGCAGCGTGATGGACTTTCATCCTCCAGCGTAAGCGCGGATAGCACCGCGTTTGCCTCACACTCCGCAGTCATCGCCCGCGAAAGCGGGCGACCCAGTAAACACCGACGTCTGAGATTACTGGATCCCCGCATGCGCGGGGATGACAGTTTTCCGTGCTATAAGCGCAGTGCGCCGCACGATTGACTCGCGAAACACCGCGCGATTGACTGCCTCCCAAGCGGGATAACCCGCATCAAAAATTTGGGGAGGCTGCCATGACGTCCATGCCGGTTCGTATTCGTTCGCCACGGGATGGCGCAAGATCATCGCTCCTCCGCAACACCCTCTCCGCTCTCGCTTTCACCGCCACGCTGCTCACCGGCGCCGCATTCACGCAGCAGGCCCACGCCGCCGACATCCCCCGCTTCGAGGTCGATGCGGCCTGGCCAAAGCCGCTGCCGAACAACTGGATCCTCGGCCAGGTCGGCGGCATCACGGTGGATGCGCAGGGCCACATCTGGGTGATCCACCGGCCGCGTTCGCTGACCGACGACGAGAAAGGCGCTGCTCTCACACCGCCGCGCTCGAAGTGCTGCGTCTCGGCGCCGCCGGTGCTGGAGTTCGATGCCGACGGCAATCTGCTGCGCTCATGGGGCGGCCCCGGTGAAGGCTATGAATGGGTCGGCCGCGAACACGGCATCGAGGTCGACGAGAAGGGCTTTGTCTGGGTCGGTGGCAATGCCGACAACGACAACGCGATCCTGAAATTCACCACCGACGGCAAGTTCGTGATGCAGATCGGCAAGATCGCACCGAGCAAGGGCAGCAACGACACCACGCAACTCGGCAAGCCCGCGGAAACCGCGCTCGACAAGGACGCCAACGAGATCTACGTCGCCGACGGCTATGGCAATCGCCGCGTCATCGTGTTCGACGCCACCACCGGCACCTACAAGCGGCACTGGGGCGCCTATGGCAATCCGCCCAACGACGACAAGCAGGCAGCCTATGATCCCAAGGCACCGGTGTCGCAGCAGTTCGGCAATCCCGTGCATTGCGTGAAGATCGCCAATGACGGTCTCGTCTATGTCTGCGACCGCATCAACAACCGTGTCCAGGTGTTCAAGAAGGACGGCAGCTTCGTGAAGGAGTGGTTCTTCGAGAAGAACACGCTCGGCAATGGCGCGGTGTGGGATCTGGCGATCTGGCCCGATCCGAAGCAGACCTATCTGCTCACTGCGGATGGCGAGAACAACGAGATCCGCATCCTCAAGCGCGACGACGGCAGCGTGGTCGGCAGCTTCGGCCGCAACGGTCGCAACGCCGGCCAGTTTCACTGGATCCACGCCATGGCGGTCGATGCCAGGGGCAACGTCTACACGGCCGAGGTCGATACCGGAAAACGCATCCAGAAGTTTCGGCTGACGTCGGATGCGCTGAAATAGCGGGCATCACGCGAGGGATTGCGCGAAGCATATCCGCAAGCACGTCGCTACCGCAGCGATTGATTTCCCGCGTAGCTGCAAATGATGACTTCGTCTCGATCATCGAGACGATTCGCCTTCGCTCTCTTTGCCGCACCGATTACCAGCGACCCCAACCACATTGCTGGCGTCGCGGCGCCAAGCACGTACGCGCGCCGCATGCGTGGAACTCGATGTTCCGCAAGAATCATGCGTGTCATCCATCGCACGTTGCAGTCGCAATGACGTGATCGAACCGAAAATGGCGCACCACGACCAACAGTCTCGATCCGTCATCGACCATTGCATCGTATTCGATTTCGACCGCACGCGTGCCCCTGTGTTTCGCGTGAGACATTACGGAGCGCGGACATGTGGAGAGGTACAAGAGCAAGCATTCTGGCGACGGTCGGCGTCTTCGCCATCGTCCTGGCGATCGCGGCAATGTTGAGTCATTCGTCAAGGGGCGAAACAGCGGCTGCGCGAAACCATCCAGCACCGAGCCGGTGTCGGGCTCCTGCTCACCGTATCCCGTTGCCGACTAACGGACCCATCTTACTGGGGCAGATCTTTGCTTTGTCGTCGGAGAGCGATTCCGCGCAACTCGCTCGCCACCTTTCGACGGTCACCGCACCTCAGCGACTCAACACCGATGGCGGCGCACTAGGCATTTGATCGCGGTGCCGATCGCCGGGCAGATGGAATGCCGACGCGCTATCCGCAGGGTATCGCACCTTCCCGGCGAGACTGCATCCCCGGAGCGACATGACGTCGCTTTGGGGTGCTTTGCGCGTCAACTCGTCGCATGCCGATATCCGCCTGAGCAACGTTCGTCGCGCCCCTTCCCCCCGGGGAGCCGAGCGAAGCCGGAACGACGCTATGGCCGGCTGCTTTGTTGCTGCTATGCTGCGTCCGTCACCGGCGCAGAAGACGCAGGGACGCCGACGAAACGCCAATCAATCGGTGCAGGGCCTGGCCGCCAAGACGGCATGTCTGCTCCAACAACAGGGGGAAATACGCATGAGGATCGCTATCTCAGGGCGCGCAGCCGTCGCTGTCGCGCTTGCCGGCGTCGCATTTGCGGCGCCCGCATTCGCGCAGGACAAGACCGTCAAGATCGGCGTGCTCAACGATATGTCGAGCCTTTACGCCGATATCGGCGGCCCGAATTCGGTGATCGCCGTCAAGATGGCGGTGCAGGATTCCGGACTGCTCGACAAGGGCTGGAAGATCGAGGTGCTGAGCGGCGATCACCAGAACAAGCCCGATGTCGGCGTGAACATTGCGCGGCAGTGGATCGATGTCGACAAGGTCGATGCTGTCGTCGATACGCCGAATTCCGGCGTCGCCCTCGCCGTCAGCACGCTGGCGAAGGAGAAGAACTCGATCCTGATCAATTCGGGCGGCGCCAGCGCCGACCTGACCGGCAAGGCCTGCACGCCGAATACGATTTCGGTGGCCTATGATACTTACATGCTCGCCCACGGCACCGGCACCGCGCTGACCAAGGCCGGCGGCGATACGTGGTTCTTTCTGACGTCGGACTATGCGTTCGGCCATGCATTGGAACGCGACACCACGGCGGTCGTCGTTGCCAATGGCGGCAAGGTCGCAGGCGGCGTGAAGCACCCGATCAACACCTCCGACTTCTCGTCATTCCTGCTGCAGGCGCAGGCGTCGAAGGCCAAGGTTGTCGGCCTCGCCAATGCCGGTGGCGATACCACCAACGCCATCAAGCAGGCGTCGGAATTTGGAATCGTGTCCGGCGGACAGAAGCTCGCGGCGTTGCTGCTGTTCATCAATGACGTGCATGCGCTGGGCCTGAAGACCGCACAGGGCCTGTCGTTCACCGAATCCTTCTACTGGGACATGAACGACAAGACCCGCGCCTGGTCGAAGCGCCTGGCATCGCAATCGAAGACCGGATCGATGCCGTCGATGACCGTCGCGGGGCTCTATTCCGGCGTGCTGCACTATCTGAAGACGCTGGAAGCGATGGGCGGCAATCCGCACGACGGCGCCAAGGTCGTCGCCAGGATGAAGGAATTGCCCACCGACGACGTTCTGTTCGGCAAGGGCACCATCCGCGCCGACGGCCGCAAGATGCTGACGGCGTATCTGTTCGAGGTGAAGAAGCCCGAGGAATCCAAATATCCGTGGGACTACTACAAGACCATCGCCAGCATCTCGCCCGAGGACGGCGCCAAGCCGCTCGCGCAGAGCGAGTGTCCGCTGATCAAGAAATAGCGGCAACACAAAAATCGCAGGATGGGTTGAGCAAAACCCGTCCTGCGAATCCTCGGCGCTGCCTATCGCGTCGGGCGTTTGCGTTTGTGCGCGAAGGGATTGGCCTTCTCGCGCAACGTGATGCGGATCGGCGTGCCCGGCAGGTCGAAGAAGGTGCGCATGCTGTTGACGAGGTAGCGCAGGTAGGATTCCGGCACCGCGTCGGCGCGCGAGCAGAACACGATGAAGCTCGGCGGTCGCGCCTTGGCCTGCGTGGCGTAGTTCAGCTTGAGGCGGCGGCCGGACACCGCGGGCGGCGGGTTGTTGTCGACGGCCTGCTCGAACCAGCGATTCAGTGACGCCGTCGGCACGCGCCTGTTCCACACCGCGTAGGATTCCTCGATCGCCTTCATCAGCTTGTCGATGCCTTCGCCCATCAGTCCAGACACCGCGACGATCGGCACGCCCTTGACCTGTGGCAGCAGGTGATCGACGTCGGTGCGCAGGTCGTTCACCAGGTTGGCCTTCTGCCCCATCAGGTCCCACTTGTTCACTGCCACTACCAGCGCGCGGCCTTCGCGCTCGATGAGGTTGGCGATGCGCAGGTCCTGTTCCTCGAACTTGGTCTGCGAGTCCATCATCAGCACGACCACCTCGGCAAAGCGGATCGCGCGCAGCGCGTCGGCGACCGAGAGCTTCTCCAGCTTCTCCTCGATGCGCGAGCGACGACGCAGCCCGGCGGTGTCGAAGATGCGGAATTCGCGACCCTTGTAGTTGACCTCGACCGAAATGGAATCCCGCGTCGTGCCGGCTTCCGCCGAGGTCAGCAGCCGCTCCTCGCCGAGCAGGTGATTGATGGTGGTCGACTTGCCGGCATTGGGCCGGCCGACGATGGCGACGCGGATCGGCCGCTTGGCGATGTCTTCCTCGTTTTCGATGATGTCGTCGTCATCAAACTCCTCGACGTCCAGCGGCGGCTCCGGCATCAGGTCGCGCAGCGAGTCGTAGAGGTCGCTGAGGCCCTCGCCGTGCTCGGCGGAAATCTGGATCGGTTCGCCGAGGCCGAGCGCGTAGGATTCCATGGCGCCGACTTCGCCGTGCCGGCCCTCGCTCTTGTTGGCCACCAGCACCACCGGCTTGTTGGCGCGCCTTGCAAAATCGGCAAAGGCGCGGTCGTTCGGCGTCAAACCGGCGCGGGCGTCGATCACGAACATCAGCGCGTCGGCGAGGCCGATCGCGGTCTCGGTCTGCTCCTGCATCCGCGCCGTCAGCGAGCCCTTGGGGCCCTCGTCGAGACCGGCAGTGTCGATCAGGGTGAATTCGAGATCGCCGAGCTTGCCTTCGCCCTCGCGGCGGTCGCGGGTGACGCCGGGGGTGTCGTCGACCAGCGCGAGCTTCTGCCCGACCAGACGGTTGAACAGCGTGGATTTACCGACATTGGGCCGGCCGATAATGGCAATGGTGAAAGACATAGGTGTTCCGTGCGCCCTTTAGCGAGCGCATGTCAATGAGACCGGCCTAAAACCGGCGATCTCAGCGCGTGAAGGTGCCCGATGGCACCGGTGCCGGGAATGGCGTGGTCGCGGGTTGCGCCTGCTGGCCGGGCGCGGCCTGCGGCGCCGCGGATTCATCGGGCGGCGGGGCCGTGGTGCGGCGGCGGGCGATCTTCTTGCCCTTCGGCGCGGGGGGCGCCGCGGCGGTGCTGCCCTCCTCGACCGGGGCTGCTTCGCCATCGGCCGGAGCCGCTTCTGGAGCGGGTGGCGCGCTTCGAACCGCGCCGACGTTCACCCGGCCCTTGGATTTTGCGCGGCCCTTCGGCTCCTGGGCCGGCGGCGCAGCTGCGGCGGCTGCCGCCGCGGCCTGTTCATCCCGCTGCTGCTGCTCGACATTGCCCCTGTAGAGTTCCTTCGGCACGCCCTGCTGCAGCCCGGGAACGCCTTCGGGGAACACCGGCTTGCGGTCGCCCGGCAGCTTCTTCTTGGTGTCGAGGAAGTCGAGCAGGTCGCTCGGATCCCAGCCGGTCATGCTGCCGCACCCGGTCAGCGCGCTGGACAGCGCGATCAGGACGGCAGCGGATACGAGGCGTTGCATACGGCGCATGGACGGCTTCTCACTCAACTCGTGGTCTTCAAATCAGGTTTGGTCAGCTCTTGGCGGCCGGCGGCAGCAGGGCCTGCAGCGCCTCGGCGCGGGTACGCAGGCTCGCCGGCGTCTCGCCGTCATTGGCAATCATGTCCAGCCACTGCCGCGTCGCCACGGCGTTGTTGGCGCGCCAGGCCGACAGCGCCAGCAATTCGCGGGCGGAATGGCGGTAGGTGCCGGTGATGGTGCTCGCCGGCTCCAGCCGCGCCAGTAGGGCGTCATAGGGCGCGGTTTCGAGCAGCAATGCGCCGGCGCGAATCTTCGCCAGGTCCTGCTCGGTGGCGGCGATGCTGCGGTCGGCAGCGATGTCGTCGTAAAGCTTCACCGCCGCCTGCGGATCGCGGGATGAGGCTTCGGAGGCGGCGCGTAGCCGCGCCAGCGTGCGGTAGCCGGACGGCGCCTCGCCCGCGAGCTTGGTGAAGGCGGCTTCGGCCTCGGCATGCTTGTTCTGTTCGGACAGATCGACGGCGCGGTCGAACGCCGCACCGGCCTCGGCGGACTTCTTGGCCTCGAGATAGCTGTAGCCACGCCAGCCGCCGACCCCGGCCACGATCAGAATCGCGATGGCAATGATGACAAGTGAA
>JAQGKA010000470.1 GCA_028290355.1 Tardiphaga sp.
ATTGTCATGGAAGACGGCCGCATCGCGCAGAGCGTGCCGGAAGCCAAGCGCGCCTGGCATGCCGGCATCGGCTACTGGGCCGGCGAGGCCGATATCAATTCCTGTTCGATCGGCATCGAGATCATCAACCGCGGCCATGACTGGGGCTATCCGGATTTTCCCAGCCGGCAGATCGCCGCTGTCACGACGTTGTGCCGCGGCATCATGCTGCGCCACGAATTGCCGGCGCATCGCGTGCTCGGCCATTCCGACGTCTCGCCGTCGCGCAAGAAAGATCCCGGCGAGAAATTCCCGTGGCACTCGCTGGCCAATTCCGGCGTCGGCCACTGGGTCCGCCCGGCGCCGATCGTGCGCGGCGAAAGTATCAAGCTCGGCGCCGAGGGCGAACGTGTGCTGGCGTTGCAGCATGCGCTGGCGCGCTACGGCTACGGCATCGAACCGAACGGCCAGTATGATGCCACCACGATGGAAGTCGTCACTGCATTCCAGCGCCACTTCCGGCCCGAACGCGTCGATGGCATCACCGATCACTCGACGCTGACGACGCTGCAGGCGCTGCTCGCCAGCCTGCCGGCCGAGACGACCGACGCGGCGAGCTAGTCGCTCGGCTTGGCATCAAGCTCCGCCAGCCGCCGCGCATAGAGCCGTTGCAACGGTGCGAGCTGCGTTGCCGCCATCGCGGCGAGATAGGCCGCGCGCGCCGCATCGTGCCGGCCGAGCCGGCGCAGCAGATCGGCGCGCACCGCCGGCAGCAGATCGTAGCCATCGAGTCCGCCGCGCGCCTGTAGCGCATCGACCAGGTTCAGCGCATGCAGCGGGCCATCGACCATCGACACCACCGCGGCGTGATTGAGCTCGATTACCGGCGACGGACTGGTCCGCAGCAACACCTCATAGAGACCCGCAATCTGCGGCCAGTCGGTCTGCTGATAACTCGGCGCCTGCGCATGCAGCGCCGCGATCGCGGCCTGCACGGCATAGGAGTCGGGACGTCCCGGCGCGCGCAACGCCACTTCAACGAGTTGCAGGCCCTCGTCGATCTGCCGCCGATCCCACAACGTGCGGTCCTGCTCTTCCAGCAGCACGATATCGCCGTCCGACGTCTGGCGGCCGGCGCGGCGCGCGTCATGCAGCAGGATCAGCGCCAGCAGGCCCATGATCTCGCCGCGCTGCGGCATCAGTCCGTCGAGCAGCCGGACCAGCCGGATCGCCTGCTGCGACAGATCTGGCCGCATCAGATCCTGCCCCGAGGTCGCCACATAGCCCTCGGTGAAAACCAGATAGATCACGGCGAGCACGCCGCGCAGCCGCGGCACCAGCGCATCGCGATCCGGTACCTCATAGGGAATTCCGGCCAGCCGGATTTTCTGCTTGGCGCGGACCAGCCGCTGCGCCATCGCCTCCTCGCTGACCAGAAACGCCCGCGCCACCTGCGCGGTGCCGAGGCTGCAGACGGTACGCAGCGTCAGCGCCACCTGGACCTCCAGCGCGAAGGCCGGATGACAGCAGGTGAAGATCAGCCGCAGCATGTCATCATTGAGCACGGCGTCGCTTGCATCGTCATCGCCGGCGGCGCGCAGCAGCGTCTCCTGCAGCAGCGCGTCCTGTTTGTTGCGAAAGCTGGCCTGCCGCCGAATCCGGTCGATCGCCTTGTTGCGGCCGGCATTGACCAGCCACGCCCGCGGGTTCGACGGAGCGCCTGCAGCGGGCCAGCGCTGCAGCGCTGCGGCGAAAGCATCCTGCAGCGCATCTTCGGCGAGATCGAAATCGCCGACGAGGCGGATCAGCGTCGCCAACGCGCGCCCCGCCTCGTCGCGAAATATCCGTTCGATCTCGACCGGCGTCATCGCTGCTGTCTCTCCATGGTGACGCAGCTACTTATTGTAATTCCAGATCGGCCTGACCTCGATCGATCCATGGCGCGCGCCCGGCATCCGCGCCGCGATGGCCAATGCCGTATCGAGATCCTTGGCGTCGATCAAGTAGTAGCCGCCGAGCTGCTCATGGGTTTCCGCGAAGGGCCCGTCGGTGGTCAGCGTCTTGCCGTCGCGGATACGAACGGTGGTGGCCGTCGACACCGGCTGCAGCCGGTCGCCGGCCTTGAAGTTTCCTGTTTCGATGATGGAGCGGGTGAAGGCGCCGTATTCCTCGGTCATCTTCCCGGTAATCCTGGCATCGAGCTTGTCCGCTTCGGTTTCGTTCTGATAGATCAGCAACAGATACTGCATCTCACTCACTCCTTTTGACCGGCGCCATTCGCCGAAGACCAGTCGAACAGCCCGGCCGCGGAACGACATCTTCAGGATAATTTATTTTGCCCGCCGCCGCCCGCGTTCCCGGCTTGACGCCGGCGCTGACAACCCCCATGCCTTTCCCGTCAGTCGGCTGGACGGCCGCTCCCGCTACGGTCGAAAGGCTGCGGGAGAGGAAAGTCCGGGCTCCATCGACATACGGTGCCGGCTAACGGCCGGCGGGGGTGACCCCAGGGAAAGTGCCACAGAGAACGAACCGCCTCGCCTCCCTCCGCAAGGAGTTGGCGCGGTAAGGGTGAAAAGGTGCGGTAAGAGCGCACCGCGGGTCCGGCAACGGAAACGGCATGGCAAACCACACCGGGAGCAAAACCGAATAGGGACGGCAACGCAGTCAGTTCGCTCACCTCGGGCGATAAC
>JAQGKA010000499.1 GCA_028290355.1 Tardiphaga sp.
CGCGATGCTGGCACTGATCCTGCTCTGGCTGGCGTGGGATTGGCCGCCTTTCCGCCCTTCATCGTCTTGCAATGCCATATTCGTTCATCCAGTATCCTGCGAGCGATGACGTCCGGCAAAGTCTGAACCAGGCCCCTGGACAAGATCATCGGCACAATCACCCATATGAGGAACGCAGCGACATGAGGTACGGCATTTTTCATCTCGTCACCGCAACGGCGGTTGCCATCGCGCTGTCGGTCGCATCGGCCCAGGCGCAGAAGAAATACGACACCGGCGCGACCGACACCGAGATCAAGATCGGCCAGACCGTGCCGTTCTCAGGACCGGCTTCCGCCTATGCGACCATCGGCAAGGCCCAGGCGGCCTACATCAAGATGATCAATGATCAGGGCGGCGTGAACGGCCGCAAGATCAACTTCATCAGTTATGACGACGGCTATTCGCCGCCAAAGACGGTCGAGCAGACCCGCAAGCTGATCGAGAGCGACGAAGTGATGGCGATCGTGGGCAACGTGGGTACGGCTTCCAACATCGCGATCCAGAAATACGTCAATGCGAAGAAGGCACCGCAACTTTTCCTCGCGACTGGCGCGACACGCTGGAACGATCCGAAGGCCTTCCCCTGGACCATGGGCTGGTTGCCGAGCTACCACGCCGAAGCGGCGGCCTATGCGAAGTATCTGCTGAAGGAGAAGCCCGGCGCGAAGATCGGCGTATTCTATCAGAACGACGATTTCGGCAAGGACTATGTCAAGGGTTTGAAGGAAGGCCTCGGCGACAAGGCGTCGTCGATGATCGTGATGGAGGACAGCTATGAAGTGTCCGAACCAACCATCGACACGCACATCGTCAAGCTGAAGGCCGCCGGCGCCGACACGCTGTTCTCTTTCGCCACCGGCAAGTTTGCGGCGCAGTCGATGAAGAAGGTCACCGAGCTCAACTGGAAGCCGCTGCATATCGTGCCGAACGCCAGTTCGTCGGTCGGCTCCGTGCTGCGCCCCGCCGGCCTGGAGAACGCCCAGGATATCGTCTCCGCAACCTTCGCCAAGGATCCGACCGATGCGCAGTGGAAGGACGATCCGGGCATGAAGAACTTCTATGCCTATGTCGAGAAGTACATTCCCGAAGGCAAGCCGATGGAAAGCACCGTGCTGTCAGGCTACAGCATTGCCCAGACCATGGTGGAGGCGCTGCGGCTGTGCGGCGACGATCTCACCCACGAGAACCTGATGAAGCAGGCCGCCAATCTCAGGGATCTCAAGCTCGACGGTCTGCTGCCGGGAGTGATGGTCAATACCAGCCCGACCGATTTTGCGCCGATCGACCAGTTTCAGATGATGAGTTTCAAGGGCGAGCGTTGGCAGCGGTTCGGCGAGATCATCACCGGGACTACTGCCACGCGCTAGGCGGCTGATTCAGACTGGGATCGTGTCCCGGACGCAAGTATTCACAAACGGGATCGCGGCGACGCGGTCCCGTTTTTCGTTTATGAGACAGTCGGGCAATGAACAGTGCAGGAGCTCACCATGCGATCCATCGTTATCACCGGCACCTCGACCGGCATCGGCCATGCCAGCGCGAAAGTCTTGCTTGGCCATGGCTTTCGCGTGTTCGGCAGCGTGCGCAAGCAAGCTGATGCCGAACGGCTGCAGGCGGAGTTCGGGGCGAATTTCATCCCGCTGGTGTTCGACGTCACTGACGAGGCCGCGGTGCTGGCGGCTGCAGGCGAGGTGCGCACGGCGCTGAACGGCGAGACTCTCGCAGGGCTCGTCAACAATGCCGGCATCGCGGTGTCCGGCCCGCTGCTCGACCTCTCGGTCGGCGACTTCCGCCGCCAGATGGACGTCAATGTGATCGGGCCGGTGATCGCCACCAAGGCCTTCGCGCCGCTGCTCGGTGCCGATCCGTCGCTGAAGGGCCCGCGCGGTCGGATCGTGATGATCAGTTCGGTGTCGGGCACCAACGGCAACCCGCTGATCTCGCCCTACAGTACTTCGAAACATGCGGTCGAGGGCCTGTCCGAAAGCCTGCGCCGCGAATTCATGCTGTTCGGCATCGACGTCGTCGTGATTGCGCCGGGCGCGGTGAAGACGCCGATCTGGGACAAGGCCGAGGAGATCGACATCTCGGCCTATCGCGCGTCGCCGTTCCTTCCGGCGCTGGAGCGGCTGCGCGCCTTCATGTTGAAGCTCGCCGACAGCGGGTTTCCCGCGGAGAAGATCGGTGAACTCGTTCACGATGCGCTGACGCTGCCGCGTCCGCGCGTGCGTTATGAGATTTCACCGGAGCCGTTCCGGATGCTGATGATGCGGGTGCTGCCGAAGCGGCTGCTCGACAGGGCGATCGCCAAACAGCTCGGCCTGCTGCCGAAGGTCGGCGGCTGAAGCAAATGCTTAGCCCGCTCTTGCGGCGATGCCCCGCGTCCTCATGCGGCGCGACTGGACAACGGCCGCAATCCTGAATGCCATCACGGCCAGCAGCGGCAGCAGGAACCAGGCATAGTTCGGCATTTGCGGAATCCGCATGCCGAAGCTGACCATGAACTGAAACCAGAGATAATAGATGCCCGAGGTGTGCAGGATGCGCCAGGCACGCGGACCGATCGCTGCCGCGCTGCGGTCGAATGACGTCGCCGCCATTGCAATGATGAAGGCATAGCCGATGCCGCCGAAGATGAAGGAGGCCGGCGAGGTGGCTTCCATAAACAGTAGCGGCGACATCACGGCGAAGCAGGCAATGGCGACGGCGTGAATGCCGTGCGAGGCCGCGAAGGTGACCCCGAGATAGCGCCGGTTGCGCTGCAGCCAGCGCGTTCCCGCGGCAGGCCAAAGTCGCGCCAAAGCGGATGCGGCGAAGGCGAGGCAGAAGAACAGCAGCGAGCTTCGCGCGGTGAAGCGGATCACCATGCGCACGCCCTCGACCTCGAACTGCCGCATCGCGGCGATCCAGATGCAAAGTCCGGCGAGGACCAGGGTCAGGGCGCCGGCCAGCCGCCATTCTTCGAACCAGTTTTGACGACGCGGCTGCATGGCAATCTCTCCGAGGTTAATGTAATCACCAGTTACATCGATCCGGGGTACGGTCGTCAATCGTGTATGCAGTGCTTACATTCACGTTCGGGTGATGTTAGACAAGGCGATGCCCAAACCCGTTAAGCCTCGAATAGCCAAAGCCGCTGCCCTGAAGCCTTCTGTTGCGAAACCACGCCGGAATGCGGCGCGTGGGTCCGGGTCGCAGCCCAAGGCCTACCATCATGGCGATCTCCGGCGCGTGCTGATCGATGCGGCGCTCGAGCTGGCCGAGGAGGGCGGCTCCGAGGCGGTGAGTGTCCGCGAAGCGGCGCGCCGTGCCGGGGTGTCGCCGGGGGCGCCGTTCCGCCATTTTCCCAGCCGCACGGCCCTGATGATGGCGGTGGCGGGGGAGGCGCAACGGCGTTTCCGCGCCGGGATCGAAGCGGCGATCGCGACCACCTCGGCCGCCGATCCCCTGGTGCGGCTGCGGGCGTTCGGGGTCGCCTATCTGCGCTGGGCGATGCGCAACCCTGCCCATTTCGAGGTGATCTCCAGCGGCAAGTATTTCAACCACGACCAGTCCGGGCAGCTCGCCGAGGACAACGACGAAATCATCGGCATGACCGAAGGATTGCTGGCGGAGGCCTTCGCTCGGGGCCAGTTGCGGACGCCGGATCTCAGGGCGGCCAAAATCGCCGGCCGTGCGCTGGTCTACGGCTTTGCCCGAATGAAGATCGACGGTCACTTTCCGCGCTGGGGGATTGCCGACGACGAAGCCGAACGGATGGCCGACGCCATCGTCGGGCTGTTCATCGACGGGATCGCGAAGCCGGCGTAGGGCTGAGGCATCCCGGCTCGCCGCGCCAAATTGCCCCAGAACGGGCCGGTCGACTCGCAAGTTCATTGCCTGTTCATGAAGGTTCCACTACATTTTTATGACACGTCGCAGTGTCCGGCTGCGTCGTTCGCCTTCTGGCCGCCGCCAGCCAAGGTTTCGGGCCGTGCCGGTGTAGTTGCGTGCCGCCATGGCGCCCCCACTCAATCCAGTGCCCACTGCTACGACTGCCGCCGCCGCGACGCCGATGGGCATCTGGCGGCTGCTGGCCGTGGCCGCACCGCACCTGGGCGCGCTGCTGGTGATGTGGCAGACCGAGACGGACTTCTCCTCACGGCTTGGCTTCGTGCTGGCCTGGGGCATCCTGAACTTCTTCTGGATTGCGCTGCTGCGCCGCCCGGCGCTGTCCGGCGCGCTGTCGTTGACCCTGGTCGTCATCCTGGTGCTGCTGTCGCGGCTGAAGCACG
>JAQGKA010000503.1 GCA_028290355.1 Tardiphaga sp.
CGCGGCAACGAGAAGACCGTCGCCAAGAAGCAGGCGATGAGCGCCCGCGCGCTGGCCGACATCGACAGCTGGATTGCCGCCAGCCTGGCGATCGCGGTCGCGGCGTGACGCCACGCGCCGATTTGAACTTCAGGATCGTTTGATGACCTTGCCGAGAGAGGACACCGCCATGCTGTCCGCCAACTGGACCGAAGGCGTGCTGCTGAAGCGCGACGTATTTTCCACCGTCGAGCGCGGCCGCTTTCGCGCGGACACCGGCGAAGTCGATGCGGTGCTGCGCCGGCTCGATCAGGTGCCGTGGTGGTCCTACGGCCTCGCATTGCATCTGTTCACCCGGGAACGCCGCGCACTGACGCTGGCGCGCGACCTTCATGTCGGGCCGGAATTGCTGTGGGCCGGCAAGCATGCGCTGGTGCGCGGCTTCATCGACGGCGTGGCACTTCATCTCGCCAAGCCGGTCGGCGACGCGCGCTACTTCAAGTCGGCAAAGCTCGCCTTGCGCAAGCTGCACCGCATGGGCGTCTGCCACAACGATCTCGCCAAGGAACAAAACTGGCTGCGCGGCAGCGACGGGCTCGCTTACGTCACCGACTTCCAGCTCGCGGTCTGTTTCAAAAGCCGCAGCCGGCTGTTCCGCATCGCCGCCTATGAGGACCTGCGCCACCTGCTGAAGCACAAGCGCTCTTACGCGCCGGAATTGCTGACGCCGAAGGAGAAAGCCATTCTGGCCAAGAAGTCGCTGCCGGCGCGGATCTGGCTGATGACCGGCAAGAAGGTCTATCGCGCCATCACCCGCGGTATTTTCAACTTCACCGACCGCGAAGGCGGCGGCCGCCGCCTCGTCAACGACGCGCCGCCGCTGCTCGATCTGATCAGGAAAAATCCGGCCGTGCGCGACGCCTCCATCGTCGCCTTCGCCGACCGCCGCACCGGTGTCGGGCTCTATGCCTTCGTCGAAGCCGATGACGTCGCCCTGGAAACGCCGCTGCAGGCAGCGCTCTCTGCCGCGAAAGGCCCCAAGCCCCCGGAGCATCTGCAAGTCATCCCCGCTCTGCCGCGCGACGCCGCCGGCAAAATCCGCACGGAGATTCTGCAGCTCGTCGCGATGAACCAGCTCGACCTGATCGAGCCGCTGATGACCAGCGACACCGACCGCGTGTTCCTGAAAGGCATTCTGGAATCGCGCAAGAACCTGCGCGACCGGTTCAATTTTGAATCGGCGGAGCAGACGACGACTTCCGGCTGAGCTCCAACGAGACGCCACCAACAAGTCCGTCATGCCCGGCCCTGTGCCGGGCATCCACGTCTTTTCCAGCGCCAAAGGCGTGGATGGCCGGGACAAGCCCGGCCATGACGAACTCTAGCGTGGTCGCGTGGAGTGAGGCCGCTAACTAAACATCTTCGACTTCGACGCCCGCCACAGCGTCCACAAGGTCCGCAACCGTGACCGCACATGCGGCGCGAACGGATCGTGCTCCGCGTTCGGCATCCGCTCGAGATCGCGCGTCACCAGTGCCAGCGGCAGGAAGGCGCGCCGCGCTTCGTCCGACATGTCAGGCAGCAAAGCCATCGCCGTCGCCAGTTGTTCACGCGCGCCTGATATCAACCGGTCCAGCGTCGCGCGGATCGCCGGCGTGATCTTGCCGGCGAAGACTTCTTCCGCGCTGCTGCCGTGCTGCGTCAGCATATCCAGCGGCACGAACAGCTGCCGCCGCGCGGTGTCATACGGCAATGTGGCGATCATTCGCGCGACGCCTTGCGCCAGGCCCGCGTGATCGGCGCAATGATCGATGATTTCCGATGAATGCCCAAGGATGCGCGCCGACAGGGCGAACAGCGTCGAAAGGGTATCGCTGATGTGGCTCTCCAGCACCGGCAGGTCGGGCATCGGGTCGTTGTAGAGATCGAAGATATGCGCATCGATCAGTTTCGAGAGCCGATCGACCGGCAGGTCATGCGTGCGAATGGCAAGCAATAATTCGGCCGCGACCGGGTTGCTTTCGACATTGCCGTGCCCCGCACCGGCCAGCATGTCGGTCCACCATTGCAGCCGGATCTCGCCGGGCAAGGGCTGGCTGACCTGTTCGCGAACACGCACGATCTCGGTATTGAAGGCATACAGCGCCAACAGCGCACGCCGGCTCTGGGCCGGCACGAACAGCGTCGAGGCGTAACGATCGAAGTCGTGGCTGCGCACCAGCTCCGCACAGAACGCCGCGGAATCCGGACCGGCGCTCATGGCACCGCGATCAATGCCGTCAGGCGCTGCCTTGAGGGTGAGTTCATCATGGTACGGCTATCAGCGCCGTCAGGCGCTGCCACAGCGGTAAGTTTGTCATGGAACGGCTATCAGCGCCGCCGCCACGCGCCGCCGCTCGCCGATCATGACATTGTAGGTGCGGATCGCAGGACCGGTCTGCATCGCATCGATCACCACATGGACGCTGCGCAGCGCTTCGCGCAGCTCCTTCGGCACGATCCAGACCTCGTTGCCGGTGCCGATGATCAGGGTGTCGATCCCCGCGGCATTCTCGAACACGCGCTTCAGCGAAGCCCGGTCGATGTCTTCAACCCGGGTAACCGGCCACGCCCACATCGCATCGGGCAGGCACAGCAGCGAGCCCTTGTGCGACATGGTGTCGAAGTGAA
>JAQGKA010000621.1 GCA_028290355.1 Tardiphaga sp.
TCGCCACCGGCGCGGTGCTGGCGCGGCGGCCGAAGAATTTTGCCCGCTTCGCGCTGACCATTACGCCGACGGACAGATGGATGATCGAGCCGCGCGTCACCACCGTGTCGAAACGCTTCTCCAGCGCCAACCAGGTCGGTCAGGTCGATGCCTATACCCGCGTCGACCTCTATACGGAGTACAAGATCGACGCCAACTGGAAGGTGTTTGCCCGCGGCGAGAACATCCTGAACGAACATTATCAGGAAGTTCTCAATTTCGGCACCACCGGTCCTGCCGCTTACGCCGGGTTTAACGCCACATGGTGATATCAGCTCCATCAGCACGGCGTCCGGTGATCGCGACCACCATCGCGCTCGCCGTGCTGGTGGCGCTGCTGGCGCTGGGCTCGCTCGGCACCGGGCCGGTGAAACTATCACCGGTCACCGTGCTCGACGCGCTGTTCGGCGGCGGCAGTGACGTGCAACAGACCATCGTGCGCGAAATCCGTCTGCCGCGCGCGATTCTCGGCCTGGCGATCGGCGCCATTCTGGGACTATCCGGCGCGGCGCTGCAGGGCCTGCTGCGCAATCCTCTCGCCTCGCCGTCGCTGTTCGGCGCACCGCAATCCGCCGCCTTCGGCGCGGTACTGATGATCGCGTTGGGCTGGGCCGACGTCCGTTCATGGGCGCTGCCGGTCGCCGGCATCACCATGGCATTCACCTCGGTATTCGTGCTGCTGAGCATCGCCGGCCGCAGCGCCGGGCTGCTGCTGCTGATTCTGGCGGGACTTGCGATCTCAAGCCTTGCAGGGGCTGCGACCTCCCTGGTGATGAATCTGTCGGCCAATCCATTCGCCGCCCTCGAAATCGCGTTCTGGCTGCTGGGATCGCTGGAGGACCGCAGTTTTCGCCATGTCACGCTGGCGCTGCCGTTCATCACCGCCGGCGCGATATTGCTGATGAGCCAGCGCAGCGCCTTCCGCGCGCTGAGCCTCGGCGAGGAGACCGCGCAAAGCCTCGGCGTCAATGTCGGCCGATTAAGATTGCTGGTGATTGTCGGCGTCGCGCTTGGCGTCGGCGGCGCCGTCGCCGTCACCGGCACCATCGGCTTCATCGGTCTCATCGCGCCGCATCTGATGCGGCCGCTGATCGGTCATGATCCCACGCGGCTATTGGTGCCGAGCGCGCTCACCGGCTCCGCCCTGCTGCTTGCCGCTGACATCGCGGTGCGCATCATTCCGTCGACCACCGATATCAAGGTCGGCGTGCTGACCTCGATCATCGGCGTGCCGTTCTTCCTCTATCTCATCGTGCGCGAGCGCCGCGCGCTGGGCGGAGGCGTCGCATGAGCAATCAAGCGCTGCTTACCGCGAACCATCTCGACGTGACACTGTCCGGCCGTGCCGTACTGCATGACGTATCGCTTTCACTTCAACCACGGCATCTGGTCGCGCTGGTCGGGCCGAACGGCGCCGGCAAGACCACGCTGCTGCGCGCGCTGGCCGGATTGCTACCATCGAGCGGCTCAGTCCATGTGGATGGCGAGGCGCTAGCGTCGCTGTCGCTGCGCGAACGCGCCAAGCGCTTCGGCTATCTGCCGCAGGGCCATGTGGTGCATTGGCCGCTGGATGTGAAGGACGTCGTCGCGCTCGGCCGTTATCCGCATGGCGCCACCGACCCAGGACGGCTTTCCCCGGCAGACGAAGCCGCGGTGCTGCGCGCGATGCAGGCTACTGACGTGATGCCATTCGCGGCGCGCCGCGTTACCGAACTGTCCGGCGGCGAACGCAGCCGCGTCGCGCTGGCGCGCGTGCTCGCGGTGGAAGCGCCTATTGTGCTGGCCGACGAGCCGACCGCGTCACTCGATCCGCGACACCAGATCGACGTGATGAAGAAGCTGCGCGATGTCGCCGACAGCGGCGTGCTGGTGATCGTGGTCACGCACGATCTGGGGCTCGCCGCGCGTTTCGCCGATACCGTGCTGGTGATGTCGGACGGCCGCCTCGTCGCGCATGGTTCGCCAGCCGACGCATTGTCGAACGCGATCATGGCAGACGTGTTCCGTATATCAGCCTATCGCGCCTACTATCAAAGCGAGACCGTGATCCTGCCCTGGGCGGGGATTTGAGCGATGGCCCGACTATTCGCCCAACGCCAACGCAGCCGCCAAACGAACCAGCGCGGCATCGTTCGGCGGCAGGCCGAAGCGCAGGAGATCATCGGCGAAATCGAAGCTCCTGCACCAGATGTGCTTTCGCGCCAGCGCGGTGTGCAGCTTCAACGCATCGGGATGCCGTGCCAGCCTGAACAGGGACGTGCCGCCGATTACCTCAAAACCGGCCTTCGTCAGAACATCGTCGAGCCGCCTCGCCTGCTGTATCAACGCATCGCGTGTGCGGTCCGCCCAGCCCTGATCGCGCAGCGCGGCGGCGCCGATATGCAGCGCGGGGCCGGAGCAAGCCCAAGGACCGAGCGCGGTCGCGGTGCGCTGCACGATATCGGGGGCGCCAATCGCGAAGCCGAGCCGCAATCCGGCAAGGCCGTAGAATTTTCCGAACGAGCGCAGGATGACGACGGGCAAGTTCGCGCACAGCGCAACGGCGCTGATCGAAGGATCGACATCGGCGAAGGCCTCGTCGATGATAAGCCACCCGCCGCGCTGTTGCAGCGTCGCGGCGATACGAGCAAGCGTGGCGTGGTCCGCGATGCGGCCGTCGGGATTGTTGGGATTGACGATCACGGCATGAACAGCGTGTTCGGGCAATTCGCGGAGATCCGTGATCGCGATCACCTCGTGGCCGGCATTACGCCAGGCCGGCGCGTGTTCGTTGTAGGTCGGGCCGACGATGGCGACGGGTCCGGGCGAGGCAAGATAGGGCAGCCACTGGATCAGCGCCTGTGTGCCGGCAGCGGCGACGATGTCGGTACCATCAGGCACTCGATAAGCGTTTCGCGCAGCGGTGAGCAACGCTGCTCCGTCCGCGCGCGCCGGCAGTCGCTGCCAGATCACGGCGGGCAGCCCGGCTGCAATTGGCCACGGGTTGATCCCGGTCGAGAGGTCAAGCCACGCCACTGGCTCGCCGCCATAACGCGCCATTGCTTCGGTGAGATCGCCGCCATGCTTCATGTCAACTTCATGCCATCATCCGCGCCAAAGCGCGAGGGGGTGCGGCGCATGTTGGCGGCGCTGGCGATAACGATCGGCATCGGAACGGCCGGCGCAGCGAACGCCGCGGACCTGCCACGCATCGCCTCCATCAACCTGTGCACCGATCAACTGCTGATGACGCTGGCCGATCCCGCGCAGATTCTCGGCCTTAGCCCCTATGCACGCGATGCCGCCCGCTCATGGGATGCGGCCAAGGCCGAGAAATTTCCGCTGCTGTCCGGCGATGCCGAGGATGTGCTGGTGCTGCAGCCGGACATCGTCGTGTCCGGCCGATACACCAAGCGCGCGACGCGCGAATTGCTTAAGGATAAGGGGTTGCGCGTCGCCGAATTCGACGTGCCGCGCTCGATGGACGATGTCAAAAAACAGATTCGGCGAATGGGCGATCTGGTGCAGCATTCCGATCGCGCCGAGGCGGAAGTCGCGCGGCTGGAAGCGGCCATCGCCCGCACGCGGGAAGTCGCTGCGCGAAAACGCTATCGCGTGCTGGCATTGTCGCGGCGCGGCTGGGTGTCGGGCAGCGACAGCCTCACTGGCGCATTGCTGGCGACTGTCGGACTCGACAGTGCCGCGCGTGATCTTGGCCTCAAGCTTGGTGGCTACGCATCGCTGGAAGCCATCGTCAGCCTGAAACCTGATTTCCTGCTGCTCTCCGAAGGCAGCAATTTTGCCGAGGACGAAGGCCGCGCCTTCCTGCTGCATCCGGCGCTGCAGCGCTTCTATCCCGCCTCGAAACGCCTCGTGCTTCCGGAAAAGCTGATCAATTGCGGCGGGCCGATGATGTCGGAAGCGCTGGACCGGCTGGCGTTAGAGCTTGAGCGCGTGGAGCGTTGAGATGCTGATCTCTGACGACACGCTCCTTGTTGTCGTCGCTGCAATTGTTTTCGATGCTGTCATCGGCGATCCCGACTGGGTCTGGCGGCGCGTGCCGCATCCGGTGGTGTGGATCGGCAATGCCATCGGATTTCTGGAGCGGACGCTCAATCGCACGGACTGGTCGCCCCAACAGCGGAAAATCGCAGGCATTGGCACCGTGATTTTGCTGGTCACCGGCGCCGGAATTGTTGGCTTTTTCCTTGAGAGAATCTTGCGGCAAAGCTGGTACGGAATTGCGGCAGAGGGATGTTTGGCCTCAGTGCTGCTCGCGCAGCGAAGTCTGTACCAACACGTCGCCCGCGTCCGTGTCGCCTTCACCGCGGGCGGCCTTGTTGCAGCGCGAAAAGCGGTGGCGATGATCGTCGGCCGCGACCCGGAGCGACTCGATGCCGCCGGCGTATCGCGCGCGGCGATCGAATCAACAGCCGAGAATTTTTCCGACGGCATCGTCGCGCCCATCTTCTGGCTGGCGGTGCTCGGCCTGCCCGGCCTGATCGCCTACAAGGCGGTCAACACCGCGGATTCGATGATCGGGCATCGCAGCGCACGTTATGAATCGTTCGGCTGGGCAGCGGCGCGGCTCGACGATGTGGTCAATCTCATTCCGGCGCGATTGTCCGGCCTGCTGATCGCGCTGGTCGCGCCGATCGTCCATGGCTCGATGGCAACGTCATGCAAGGTCATGCTGGGCGATGCGCCAAAGCATCGCTCGCCGAATGCTGGCTGGCCGGAAAGCGCGATGGCCGGCGCCCTGGGCATCGCGCTGGCGGGGCCGCGGCGCTATGCCGAGGGCGAGGTCAACGATCCCTTCCTCAACGCCGAAGCGCGCAAGGATGCGACGCCGGACGACATCGGCCACGCGCTCGATCTGTTCGTGGCGGCGTGCCTGCTGCAGGCGGCGATCTATGCCGCGCTGGCGCTGGTGCTCTGACGGCTGCGTGCAATCTTGAGGATCTGCTCGATATCGAGGTTTTTCTCGAAATGATCAGCTAGCGCATCGAGCGCGGATTCGATCCGCGACTCATAAGCCAGCGTTGACGCGATGCCGAGATAAGCGAGCCATGCCTTGCGAAAGGCGTCGCCGGTGAACAGGCCATGCACATAGGTGCCCTGCACGCGACCATCGGGCGACGCCGCGCCATCGAGACGGCCGTCGATCATCAGCAGCGGCCTGATGCAGTCGGCACCTTCGCTGCGGCCGAGATGAATCTCGTAGCCCTCGACAGCAGCGCCCGTGGCGCAATGCGTGCCTGATATCAGCATAGTGGATTTATCGGAACTCATGACGGTGGCGATATCGAGCAGGCCGAGGCCATCGACCGTCCCCGGCGATCCATCGACACCGTCGGGATCGGCAATCGTCTGGCCCAGCATCTGATAGCCGCCGCACAGGCCGAGTACATGGCCACCGCGGCGGACATGGGCCTTGATATCGATGTCCCAGCCCTGCGCGCGCAAATAAGCGAGGTCGCCGATGGTGGATTTGCTGCCGGGCAGAATGACCACGTCGGCATTGCCCGGGATCGGTTCGCCGGGCTTGACGAAAACGAGCCTCACGCCGGGCTCCATGCCCAGCGGATCGAGGTCGTCGAAATTGGCGATGCGTGCCAGGATGGGCACGGCGATGATGCGCGTCGCGGATGACGCATGGGTGCGATCGAGATCGACAGCATCTTCCGCCGGCAGCCACGCCGCCTGCGGCAGCCATGGCACCACGCCCAACGACGGCCAGCCGGTCAACCGCGTGATCGCCGTGAGGCCCTGATCGAACAGGCTGGGATCGCCGCGAAACTTGTTGATGATGAAGCCATGGATGCGTGCGCGCTCGTCCGGCTCCAGCACCAGATGGGTGCCGGCGAGACTGGCGATGACGCCACCGCGATCGATGTCGCCGGCGAGCACGACAGGCACATTGGCGGCGGCAGCGAAACCCATATTGGCGATGTCGCCGGCGCGCAGATTGATTTCAGCCGGGCTGCCGGCGCCTTCGACGAGAACAATGTCAGCCGCGCGTGCCAGATGCGCAAAACTCTCCAGCACCGCGGGCAGCAGCGCCGCCTTCTTCTCCAGGTAATTTTTCGCGCGCAGCGTACCCCAGCGTTGGCCCTGCACGATGATCTGCGCGCCGGTGTCGGTCTCCGGCTTCAAGAGCACCGGGTTCATGTGCACGCTCGGCGCCATCCTTGCCGCGCGCGCTTGCACTGCCTGCGCGCGACCGATCTCGCCGCCGTCGATCGCGACCGCGGCGTTGTTCGACATATTCTGCGGCTTGAACGGCGCCACCGTCAACCCGCGCCGCACCAGGGCTCGCGCAAGGCCAGCGACCAGCGTCGACTTGCCGGCATTGGAGCCGGTGGCCTGGATCATCAGCGCGGGCGTGGGTGTGGTCATGCGAATTTCATATCCGGAAAAATCAGATTGTCATTCCGGGATGC
>JAQGKA010000006.1 GCA_028290355.1 Tardiphaga sp.
TCCTCGTCCCGCCTCAGTCCGTGATAAAGCCGTAGGTGCCGTAATAATTCTTGCCGGATTTCTTGTCCTCCGGCCGCCCCGGTGCGCCGTAGATGCGGTTGACGTTACCGAGCAGATCGGCCTGCGGGTCTGATGCATCTGCGAATCCGTCATCCGGCCGCGACAAGTCCTTCGGCGCGACAGCGCGGACTATATACGGCGTCACCAGCACCATCAGTTCGGTGTTGTTGTTGACGAAATCTCGGCTACGGAACAGCGTTCCCAGCACAGGCAACTGCGACATACCGGGCAGACCGCTGATGGCCTGCTTGGTCTGTTGCTTGATGAGGCCGGCCATTACCATCGATCCGCCGGATGGAATCTCAAGCGTAGTATCAGCGCGGTTGGTTTTGATCGCCGGGATGGAGGTTCCGCTGATCGTTACAGAATTCTCCTGAGATAGTTCGGAGACTTCAGTCGCAACGCGCAGGCTGATGCGGCCTTCGCTCAGAACAATTGGAGTAAATCCGAGCGAGATGCCGAACTTCTTGAAGTTAATTTGCGTGGTGCAAATGCGCGTGGTGGGGTCACATGTATTGCCACCGGGCACGGGAAATTCGCCGCCAGCCAAGAAGTTGGCGGATTCGCCCGAGATCGCGGTCAGGCTTGGTTCGGCGAGCGTTCGGATGACGCCGGCGTTTTCCATTGCCTTCAGCGTCGCCGTGACGGACGGTGTCGTGCTGAACGCCGCCTTAACGGAGTTGCCTTCCACCAGATTCTTGCCATATGCGGTGAACGGGTTGCTGTTGTTGAAATTGACCACGGAAGTGCCGTAGCTCATTGTCGCCGAAAGGTCGACGCCAAGCTGCTTGATAATGTTGCGTTGTACTTCCGCCACGGTGACCTTGAGCATGACTTGATCGCGGCCGCGCACTGAGATGCTGTTAACGACCTTGTCCGCTCCGCCGACGAGGCGCGCGGCGAGATCGGTGGCCTGCTGCGATTCCATCTGGCTCGATGCGGAACCTGACAGCACTACGCCGTCGCCGACGCCTTCGATCCGTATGTCGGCATTGGGCAGCGACTGCTTCAGCGCGGCACGGACGCCGTTGAGGTCGCGGGTGACGGCGATGTCATAGGCCGCGATCTGCTGGCCGGTCGAGTCGAAGAACACGATATTGGTCTGGCCGACGGTGGCGCCGATGATGTAGGCGCGTTGCGCTGATCGCACCACGGCGTTGGCGATCTTCGGATCGGCCACTAGCACATCCTTGATGTCGCGCGGCAGGTCGATGACGATGGATTTACCGATGCCAAGGGCGAGGAAGCGCGCGCCCATCTGGCCTTCGGTGGACAGCGGCGCAGTGGCGCGGGCGTCCGCCGCCAGCACCGGCGTCAGCGCGGGATTGAGCGCCAGTGCGGTCACCGCGGTGAACGACATCGCGCGGACCAGGAAGCCCTGCATCGATCCGCTGGTTGTCATGCGCCTCATTGCCTGCGTCCTCATGATCACTTCTGCATCGTCGTCGTTGTCGGGACGCCGTAGCGAACCACGTTGATGGTGTCGCGTTTGCTGTTGCTTTGTTCTTCGGTCTTGATTTCGGGCAGATTGATATCGACCAGCGCGCGCAGTGCCAGCGACAGCGTGCCGCTCTGCCGCGCCCGCGCCAGCATCTCGGCTTGTTCGGGCTTCAGCTCAAGCGTCGCCGTCTTGCCGACCACGGAATTCTGGCCGTCTTTTTCCTTCGGCGCCTGGTCGATGGCGAGCACGCGGATATTGCTCAGGATGATTTCGGAATTCACCACGTCGGTGGAGGCGGCGCGGTCAGGGTTCTTGTCGCGCTTCGACAAGATGACATCGACGCGATCGTTCGGCAGGATGAAGCCGCCGGCGCCGGTTTCCGGAGAAATTTCGGTGGAGACGGCGCGCATACCGGTTGGCAGCACGGCCGCCATGAAGCCGGAGCCATTGGCGCGCACCAGCTTCGGCTCGCGGATCGGCTCGCCGGCGATGAACGGCGAGCGCGCGATCGCGCCTGCAATTTGTGTCGGGGCTTCCGGGCGCTCGTTGCGGCGGATGACGCTGGCGCTTGCAGCCGTTGCCGGCCAGGTCTGCCACTGCACGTCGTTCGCGCCGAGCGACTGCCCCAGTGCAATGTCGGACTTGGCGACGAGAACGTCCATGGTCGGGAGCTGCGCGACAGGCGCCGCTGGCGGCGGCGCCTGGTCCGAACTGCTCGCCAGATACAGCGCAACGCCGCCGGCGCCGAAAGCAATGGCCAGGACCACAATGCGTGCGGTATTCATACGCTTCACTTTCCACATTACGCCGCGACGCTTCCGCCGCTGTAATGGGGAGTTGACCAGCTATTCGTCAAAGCATGGTTAATGAGCGGTATCTAAATCGCCTTAACGGAAAGTTCCGGGCGCGTTCAGTGCATCGCGAGGCGGGTCAGGTCGATGACCTTGATCCATTCGGTTTCCTGATAGACCACCAGGGCGCCCAAAGCGAGCGCGATGCCGTAGGGGATTCCGGTTTCCTTGTGGTGAAGCTTGAGCAGCCAGGCCTGGCTGCCTAGCGCATAGGGCAGTGGCCACTGCCGGAACTGGAGCAGGAACAAGGTGAGCG
>JAQGKA010000285.1 GCA_028290355.1 Tardiphaga sp.
CCCCGGGTCGTGCTTCTGACGGAATGCTCAATGAGCGACAACGTCGCCATCCAGTATCCCGACCTTGAGTTCATCCGCCCCTGCAACCTGTGCCCGCATATGAAGAAGATCACGTTGGGCAATATCCGCCATGCATTGGAGACGATGCAGCACCAAGTCACAATCGACGAAAGTATCGCGGTGCGTGCACGTCTCGCGGTCGAGCGGATGCTGGCAGTAAAATGACGGCGTTGCGCGATACGGACGGTGCTCCCGTGATCATCGGCGGCGGCCTCGCCGGCTTGATGATTGCTCTTGCGCTGGCGCCACAGCCGGTAGTGCTCCTGACCAGGGCGCCGCTGGGCTTCGAGGCTTCGAGCGCGCTTGCCCAGGGCGGCATCGCTGCAAGTATCGGCGCGGACGACGATGCCTCTTTGCATCTGGCAGATACGCTCGCCGCCGGCGACGGCCTCTGCGACGACGTCGTCGCCGCGGCGATCCTGGCCGCAGCGCCCGCCGCGATCGAGCAACTGGTGCGGCACGGCGTGGCTTTCGATCGGGACGCAAATGGCAAGATCGTGCTTGGTCTTGAGGCCGCGCATTCGCGCCACCGGATCGTCCATGCCGGGGGTGACACGACCGGCCGGGACATCATTCGCGCCTTGGTCCGCAAGGTCTATGAGACACCTTCGATCACGGTGAGCGAGGCGACCACCGCACGGCGCTTGGTCGTCGAAGACAATGCGGTGACCGGCCTGCTCGGTCACACCGACCATGGACCTGTGCTTTTTGCGACCGACCGTGTCGTCATCGCAACCGGCGGCATTGGTGGTCTGTTTCTGCATGGGACGAATCCAGCCGGATCTTTTGGCCAGGGCCTTGCGCTCGCGGCACGCGCCGGCGCCGTAATGGCCGATCTTGAATTCATTCAGTTTCATCCGACGGCGCTCGACAGCAAATCGTCTCCGCTGAAGCTTATCAGCGAAGCCGTACGCGGAGAAGGCGCGATCCTCATCGATGAAAACGGCAATCGCTTCATGGCTGACGCGCCCGGCGCCGAGCTTGCCCCCCGCGATATCGTTGCGCGTTCTGTCTGGCGGCACATGGCTGCGGGGCATCGAGTCTTTCTCGACGCAAGGAACGTGAAAGGGCTCGATTTTGTACAGCGTTTCCCGGCGATCACGGCGCTTTGTCGAGAGGCAGGAATCGATCCGATCACGCAGCCGATCCCAGTCCGCCCCGCCGCGCATTACCACATGGGCGGAATATCGGTCGATCAGGCGGGGCGAACCTCCATCGAAGGTCTCTGGGCCTGCGGCGAAGCCGCCTGCACCGGCTTGCATGGCGCGAACCGGCTCGCCAGCAACTCGCTACTTGAGGCGGCGGTGTGCGGCGGCTGGGTCGCCAACGACATCGCCGCAACAGCCTCGATCCGACGGCGGATGCCGGCGTTGCCCGATCGCGATGCCAACAGCGATCCAGCTTTGGTCCGTCCTATCCTGTCGCGCGCCGCGGGCGTTCTGCGCGACGGTGAAGGTCTGCGCGCCGCCGCCCGCGCCCTCTACCCGCTTGCGGTCTCGCAGCAAGCTGCTAGAGACCCCGCGATTGTCGGTTTGATGATCGTGATCGCTGCCCTGCGCCGTCAGGAAAGCCGCGGCGCCCACGCGCGCACCGATTTTCCGGAACACGCGAGTCCGGCGAGACATTCGACGCTGCGCCTCGACGACGCACTTCAAACCGCACGAGACTGCGTCCCGGAGCTAGTCGCCTAACCCAAAGGAACGCTATGACACCCTCGCCACTTCCCCACGTCATGATCGAGCCGCTGGTTCGCATGGCTTTGCTTGAAGATCTCGGCCGGGCCGGCGATCTCACGACCGATGCAATCGTGCCGGCCGGCCACAACGCCACGACACTTCTTGTTGCCCGCCAACCCGGTGTCGTCGCCGGACTGGACCTGGCTCGGCTCGCCTTCCAACTGATCGATCCGGCCATCGAGATAAGTATCGAACGCAACGATGGCGCAGCTCTCGCGCCCGGCGACGTGATCGCCTCAATCACAGGCCCCGCGCGGGGTATTTTAACGGCGGAACGGGTCGCGCTGAATTTCCTGTGCCGCCTGAGCGGAATTGCCACGGCGACGGCATCCGTAGTTGCGGCGGTCCAGGATTACCGAACGAAGATCGTTTGCACACGGAAGACGACGCCGGGCCTGCGCGCGATCGAAAAATACGCCGTGCGCATCGGCGGCGGCAGCAATCATCGGTTCGGCCTCGACGACGCCGTTCTGATCAAGGACAACCATGTCGCCATCGCCGGCAGTGTGACCGAAGCGCTGAAGCGGGCGAAGAGCGGCGTCGGCCATCTGGTCAAGATCGAACTCGAGGTCGATACACTCGATCAGCTGCGCGAAGCACTCGATCAGGGCATCGACGCTGTGCTTCTCGACAATATGAATCCAGATGTTCTCGCGGAAGCCGTCGCGATGGTCGCAGGTCGGGCAGTGACCGAAGCTTCCGGCCGCATTACGCCCGCTACAGCGCCACAAATTGCCGCAGCCGGCGTCGATCTGATCTCGATCGGTTGGCTCACCCATAGCGTCAGCGTTCTCGACATCGGGCTCGATTTCAAAGGTTGAGAAGGAATCTACGGTCTTGCTGAAAACTTGAAGCGGTCCGTACCCCCGGTCGGCGTGACATGCGCTCTTCCAGATGTGCCTCTCCATGACACCGGCGCGCTGTGCACGGGAACCTAACCCTGTCCCGGAAATTGACATGCGAATAGCCAAATCGCGTGCGCGATAGGTCCGTGTCCTGGTCCATCGCGGCGATCCATACGTTCTCTTCCGACCTGTGGTGCTCCCATTCAAGACTTCCACTCAGACAACACCGAGCAAGCTGACTTGCGCGGCGGACGCTCGCCATGGTTTGCCGGTATCGAGCGCGCCGTGCGCCAGCCGCTGACCGAGGATATCAGCTGCGATGCGCTGATCGTCGGCGGCGGCATCACGGGATCGCTGATGGCCGAGCAACTGACGCGCCAGGGACTCGATGTCGTCATCGTCGATCGTGAATTACCAGGCCGCGGCAGCACCGCGGCAAGCACTTCAATGCTGCTGTGGGAAATCGACCGCTCGCTGCAGGAGCTCACCAATCTATATGGATTCGAGCGCGCGGTGCGCGCCTATCGCGCCAGTTTCGAGGCTGTGCGCGGGCTGAAGACGCTGGTACAGCAGCTCAACCTGCCCTGCGAAATGCGCGACAAGGATTCGCTTTATCTCGCTGCCGGCGACACAGCGAAGCAGTTGATCGAGGAACACGCGCTGCGGCAGCGCGCCCGCCTGCCCGGCGCCTTCCTCGATCACAAGGCGCTGCTGGCCGAATACGACATCGCCCGCGCCGGCGCGCTGATCTCGCCGGGGTCGGCCGATGCCGATCCGATGCAGCTGGCGAGCGGGTTGCTGAAGGTCGCGGTCGGCCGCGGCGCACGCCTGTTCGACGGTGAAGCCGTCGCGTTCGATTCCGCAGCGCATTCGGTCGGCGTTCAGCTCGACGACGGCCGTAGCATCGAAGCCCGCCATGTGGTGCTGGCTACGGGCTATGTAATGCCGAAGATCGTCCGCGCGACGGTGCAAAAGCCATCATCGAGCTGGGCCATCGCGACCAAGCCGCAGCCGGACCATATCTGGCGGAACGCCACACTGATCTGGGAAGACAGCAAGGATTATCTCTACGCCCGCACCACCAAGGCCGGCCGCATCATCATCGGCGGCGAGGACAACGACGAAGTCATCGAGCCCGACGCGCGCGATGCACTGATCCCAGAGAAGGCGCGGGCGCTGACCGACAAGCTCACCGCGCTGTGGCCACAGGCGGAGCTAGCGATCGAGTTCCGCTGGGCCGGGACCTTCGATAGCACCAGCGATGGCCTGCCGCTGATTGGTCCTGTGCCGGACAGCAAAGGCATCTACGCCGCATATGGTTACGGCGGCAATGGAATCACGTTCAGCTATCTCGCCGCGCAGTTACTCGGCGGCCTGATCGGCGGCGCGCATTCGCCGCTGCTCGGCGACTTCGCGCTGAATCGCGATGTCGCCTTACGCTGAGCGTGCCACCGGGATGCGATTGAGCTAAGCCAATGATGCCCTCAATGCAGGCGGTAAACGCATCGATTTGCGCCATCCGTCCAGATTGACTTCCCGGGGCCGATTGTTAGCATACAAGTGAATTTTGGCCCTCCTGACTGGGGTTTTAGCATGAAACCGGCGCCGTTCACCCGCCACGTCCCGAAGACGGTCGACGAAGTCATCAGCGCTCTGGCGGAGTTTGCGCCGCTCGACGGGCGCATCCTGGCGGGAGGCCAGAGCCTGGTGCCGATCATGGCATTCCGGATGGCGCGGCCGACGCATTTGATCGACATCAACGAGGTCGAAGGCCTCGACCGGCTCGCGATCGACGGGGATTATCTGTCGATCGGCGCGCGGGTGCGCCATGGCGCCTTCCACAAGCCCGTGATCGATAGCGTGCTGGGAAAGCTGCTGTCGTTCGTGGTCAGCCATATCGCGCATTACCCGATCCGGATGCGCGGCACGTTCTGCGGCAGCCTCGCCCATGCCGATCCCGCCTCCGAATGGTGCCTGGTGGCGGC
>JAQGKA010000057.1 GCA_028290355.1 Tardiphaga sp.
AGATTTTAAGTGCCGCTGCGATTTTGACCCTGGCCCTGCCGGTGGTCGATTCGACGGCAAGCTATGCCCAGAGCGGATTTCGGCCCGGCGGCGGTGGCGCGCATGTAGGCGGTGGTGGCGGTGGCGGACCCCGTATGGGAGGCGGTGGCGGTGGTCCCCGCTTTAGCGGCGGTGGCGGTGGTGGTCCTCGCTTTAGCGGCGGCGGTGGCGGCGGCTGGCATCGCGGCGGTGGCGGCGGCGGATTCATTCCGGGCGCGATCGCCGGTGCGGTGATCGGCGGCGCGATCGCCTCTCAGAGCGGCTATCCCGGCTATTACGGCAACGGCTACTACGGCGGCAGCCCGTATTACGGTAATTCCTATGGCGCCTATTATGGCGCCCCGTATGACGATGGCGGCGAGGTGGTGGAAGTCGCGCCCGCCGGTGGCGGCGACGTCGATTACTGCATTCAGACCTACAAGTCCTACGACGTCCGTTCCGGAACCTACCTCGGCTATGACGGCCTGCGGCACGCCTGCCCGTAACCGTCGGCACGGCTGACAATCGATGATTGAAAGGGCGGCGCTCATGGCGCCGTCCTTTGTCGTTTCGGGGTTGCGGTGCGCCGCGCAGCGTTTAACGTCCGAAGAAGATCGCGCGGAAACATGCGGGAACTCGCGCGCATCTTTGTCAGGCAAGACCGATCAACGGTCCGATGCGTCGAGTGTGAGCAGGTTCAGTGGACGCCCCCAACAAGCCTAAAGCAGCAAGCCTCCATCCCAACGAGACCGAGCGGCTGCAGGCGTTGCGCTCCTATGGCATCCTCGATACCGCCGTCGAACCGTCCTTCGACGACATCACCAAAATCGCCAGCTATGTCTGTCAGACTCCGATCTCGATCATCAGCCTGGTCGATGAAGGGCGGCAATGGTTCAAGTCCGAGGTCGGCCTCGGCATTCGCCAGACCCCGCTCGAGCAATCGATCTGCGCCCACGCGCTGCTCGAGCACAGCTTTCTCGAAATCGAGGACACCACCAAGGATCCCCGCTTCGACTGCAATCCGCTGGTGACCGGCGATCCCCATGTGCGGTTCTATGCCGGCGCGCTGCTGCGCACGCCGGACGGGCTGCCGCTCGGCACCGTCTGCGTGCTCGACGACAAGCCGCGCGTGCTGTCAGCCGAGCAGCGCGATGTGCTCGCCGCCCTCGCCCGCCAGGTGATGTCGCAGATGGAGTTTCGCCGCGCGCTGCTGCTGTCCGACCGGCTGCAGCGTAACATCAGCCGGCTGATGGCGGTGGCCGGGCATGACCTGAAGCAACCGCTGCAGGTCATGGTGATGGCCATCGACCGGATCCGCAACAAATTGACCGACGAGAAGGACAGACAGCGGCTCGGCTACGCCATCGACGCCGGCATGCGGATGGCCGAAGAGCTCGACCGCCTCGCGGAAACCTCGGTGCTGCAGACCGGCTTCGGCGCACCGGACGTCAAACCGTTTCCGATTGCCGACGTATTCGAATCGATCCTCGCCAACTGGCGCCTGCACGCCGAATCCAAGGGCCTTGAGCTGGTGGTGGTACCGAGCGAGGCGCAGGTGATCAGCGACCCTACGATGCTGCGTGCCATCGTCGGCAATCTGGTCGGCAACGCCATCAAATACACCGAGCGCGGCCGCGTGCTGGTCGGCTGCCGCCGGCACGGCAACACGCTGACGATCGAGGTACTGGATTCCGGCACCGGCATCCCCACCGAACAGCTCGCCGCGATCTTCGATGCCTTCCACCAGATCAACCCGGCCAGCGAAGGACTCGGTCTCGGCTTGTCGATCGTGCGGCGCACCGCCGAAGCACTCGGCCACGAGATCGAGCTGAAATCCGACCTCGCCCGCGGCTCGCATTTCACCGTCCGCGTGCCGTTGGCAGCGAAGTCGCTGTAAAGCGACGCGCCAAAACTCCATCAGGGCAGCAACCCGGCCGTGCGATAGGCTTCGATGGTCTGATCGAACACCGCGATGTCGCCGCGTCCGCGGGCGACCAGCTGGGCACCTTCGACGGCCGCGAAGATCGCGAGCGCGTGGCGTTCAATGGCTTGGGCTTGGGCTTGGGCTTGGGCTTGGGCTTGGGCTTGGGCTTGCGCTGCCGGTTGTTGCCGCGACAGCACCTTGACCAGCCATTTGACATTCACCTTGGTGAATTTATCCACCTCGGCGCGTACCTCGACCGGCAGGTCGTCGTGCTCGGCGGCCATGATCCCGCACAGGCACATCCGGTTGTTGTTCACCAGGGCCGAGCGGAAGACTTCCGTGTAGCCCCTGATATGGGCCGCCGGATCGTCGGAGACGGCAAGCAAGCCGTCGAAATAAAGCACGGCATCTTCTGTGTAGCGGCGCGCCAGCGCGGCCCCCAGGTCGCCCTTGGTGGGAAAGTGATAGTGGATGCTGGCGCTCTTGACGCCAACCTCCTTGGCCAGCTCGCGAAAGCTCAGACCGTTGAAGCCGCGGGCCTGCACCATCAGGCGGGCGGCGCTCATGATCATCTGTTTGGTGTCGGTTGCGGCTTCAGTCATTTGTCACTTTCATCTATCTACCGATAGATAGGGTTGACAGGACGAAATGGAAGGTCTTCATGAAGACTACCTATCGATAGGTAAACAACCAGAAAGTCCATCGCCATGAAGATCTACGACCGCCCCGGCTTTCCCAATCCATCCCGCATCCGCATCGTCCTGGCGGAAAAGGGGCTGGGCCCCCAAATCGAATTCGTCTCCGTCGATCTGATCGGAGCCGAGCACAAGCAGGCCGCCTTCCTGGCCAAGAACCCCTCAGGCGTGATTCCGGTGCTGGAGCTCGATGACGGCACCCTCATCTCCGAATCAACCGCCATCACTGAATATCTCGACAATCTCCATGGCCACCCCACCCTCACCGGCACGACGCCGCGGGAGAAGGCGCTGATCCACATGATGCAGAAGCGCGCCGATGACGAGCTGATCGACCCCATCGGCATCTACTTCCATCACGCCACGCCCGGGCTCGGACCTCTCCTGCAAGCGTATAAAAGCCCCGAATGGGCCGATCGCGGGGAATGGGGCAACCGGCAGAAAGCCAAGGCGCTGCAGGGCATGCGATACTTCAACCAGGTTCTGAAGACCCAGCCCTATGTGGCTGGCGGGAAATTCTCGATGGCCGACATCACCGTCTTTGCCGCATTGAATTTTGCGGATGCCGCCGGCATCGCGTTTCCGGAAGACTGCATCGCGCTCCAAGCATGGCGCGCGAAAGTCTCGGAACTGCCGAGCGTGAAAAACCGCAGCGGGCAGAACTTTGTCCCCGAGGACCTGAAGCGCCTCGGCTTCTGATCCTTCGTCCCCATGCGCCCGTGATTCGCGCTGGCGCGTGGGGCCGACTTCGAATTGTCATGAGCTCCCCTCAGCTCGAAAGCGGCAAAACTGCGGCGGCTATTGGACTTCGTGGCCATCGGGAACCCCGGCGATAGCCGGCGAGCGGTTTTGGCCGATGCTTGCGGCGCTTGAGTCTTCCGAACGCAATGCCTGGATGACAAAATAAAGTTGCCCTGTGAACAGCGGGTGCAGCTTCGATTTCCGACACTTTGAAAAATATTTTAGGCTTTCGAATCCGTGAGGACTCACTGATACTTGCCGGCGATCGAGGTGCGGTCTGACCCCTTGGTTATCCACCCTTTCCACCATATTTAGTGTTTGATTCAGGAACTCGTACTAATCCTTGACGGGTGAGATCGAGTTGGCCTAGTTTTCGATCAGTCCGGTGCGGGTGGTTTTTGGTCCCGCCGGACGATCCCAGACGGGTTCCAGATTGACCGCTCCGTCCTCCACTTGAGGCTACGGGGAGTGGGCTTTCGCGTCCTGAAACCGCGGCGCCTGGGCACCAAAAATTGAGCCGAAACCGGCTCGCGTTGTGAGTTGAGGCGTTGAAGTATACCCCTGGGAAATCCGGATTACCGGTATCCCGGTGAGGCATGCGGACAGAGATAACAGGCCGGTCCACCGGCTGAGCTGCGAACCCGCGAGGGTTTGCGAAATTGAAATCGCCGGCGCCGCCCAATCGGGGTGTCGGCACAGACGGGGCACGACCATGCAGATCAATCGCCGCTACACCACCGACGGCCAGTCTCCCTATGCCGGGATCGATTTCCGTCTGACGACGTCCGAGATCCGCAATCCCGACGGGTCCGTGGTGTTCAAGCTGGAGAATGTCGAGGTCCCCGACGCCTGGTCGCAGGTCGCCTCCGACGTGCTGGCGCAGAAGTATTTCCGTAAGGCCGGCGTCGCCGCGAAGCTGAAGAAGGTCGAGGAAGAGACCGTGCCGTCGTGGCTGTGGCGCTCCGTCCCCGACACCGAGGCTCTGGCTGCCCTGCCCGAGGCCGAGCGCTTCGTCAGCGAACTGTCCTCCAAGCAGGTGTTCGACCGCCTCGCCGGCTGCTGGACCTATTGGGGCTGGAAGGGCGGCTACTTCACCAACGAGGCCGATGCCCACGCCTTCCACGACGAGCTGCGCTACATGCTGGCCAAGCAGATGGTCGCGCCGAACAGCCCACAGTGGTTCAACACCGGCCTGCATTGGGCCTACGGCGTCGATGGTCCCGGCCAGGGCCACTATTACGTGGACTGGCAGACCGGCAAGCTGACCAAGTCGAAGTCTTCCTACGAGCATCCGCAGCCCCATGCCTGCTTCATTCAGGGCGTGCAGGACGACCTCGTCAACGAAGGCGGCATCATGGACCTCTGGGTCCGCGAAGCCCGCCTGTTCAAGTACGGCTCCGGCACCGGCTCCAACTTCTCGCGCCTGCGCGGCGAAGGTGAAAAGCTCTCCGGCGGCGGCAAGTCCTCCGGCCTGATGAGCTTCCTGAAGATCGGCGACCGCGCCGCCGGCGCCATCAAGTCGGGCGGCACCACGCGCCGCGCGGCGAAGATGGTGGTGGTCGATGCCGACCATCCGGACATCGAGACCTATATCGACTGGAAGGTGAAGGAAGAGCAGAAGGTCGCCGCCATGGTGACCGGCTCGAAGATCAACCAGAAGCACCTCAAGGCCATCATGAAGGCCTGCGTCAA
>JAQGKA010000077.1 GCA_028290355.1 Tardiphaga sp.
ACCTCGTCAAAATACTGCATGCCGATCAGCTTGCCGGTGAGATGCAGCAGGTAGCCGGCATCGACCGGACCGAACAGCTGCACCGCCACCGGCACCGCGGTCCGGACATATTCCATGGCATAGTTGCGATAGGCCTTTTGCAGCCGCGGCTTGGGCCAGCTCGTCACCGGCAGCGCCGGCGCCTTTGCGGGATCGAACAGCGGCGCTTCCAAATGCCGCGCAAATACCAGCCGCTGATCAGGGTCGAGATCATGGTCGTATTCGCAGTAATAGCCCTCAAGCCCGTCCTGCCCGTCGACGCTCTGCTTGGTGCAGACGAAGCCCATTCGGGGATTGCCGAGCGAGACGCCGTTGTTGGCGTGCCAGCCGCGCAGCATCGCACGCGAAACTTCGCCGGGCACGCCGCAGATCGCGGTGCCGCGCCAGATCCAGCGCGGCGGCGGATAACGGATCCAGGCCTTGCGATCGCTCTCATACATGTATTCGACCGACACGCCGCCGATCCAGTTCGAGAGATAGTGATATTGCGCCGCGGCCACCGCTGGCGGCAGACCGCTGAGACCGAGCTTTTCGAGGCCGGGCAGAAAGCGCTCCTGCTGCTGGCGGCGAAAGATCCGGAACATGAATTCGGCGGCATCAGCCGTGCCGCGTCGCGTCACCGTGGTGAGAATCAGTCCCGTAAAATAAGCGTGGTAGAGATCCGCGACGCTGCGCCACCGCGCCCAGGTCGCTTCCTGCCCTTCAGTCATTTTCGCTCCCGTTTTTATTTTGCAGGACCATAGCCTCATCGCGATCAATTCACATGAAATTCATGCGCGCGAACTGAACGTTCCCTGAGCTCTGGCGCTTCCGCTGGCCGCTTGCAATCCCGCCGTCAATATCGCCACCGCCACAGGTTCGCCGCAAGGCGTCAAGATCGACAAACGGGGTGCCTTACCGGTCGCCGACGACGTCGGCAACGCAGTGTGGCGCGTAACGCCATCAAAGGCGCAGGCAGCGGTGCAATAGGCGAATGAACTGGCTTGAATGCGAGACGCCGCAGCCTCTCAATCAGCTTGCCGAGACCGCCGGTTGAGTATATTCGCGCTACCGACAGATGGAATTTCCATAGCCCAAAGGAATTGCCGTGTCTTCCGGTGGAGAAAAAGTTGCTTCGCGCCGTAAGCGAAACGCTCCGACCGTTCGGCCGCGCGCCGAGGGAAACATTACCGAAGCCACCTATAAAAAGCTGCACGACCTGATCGAGGCGCGAAAGCTCTCCCCAGGCGAGGTCATCGAAGAGCGCCGCCTCGCGCTGCGCCTGAAAGTCTCGCGCACCCCCCTTCGCGCCGGGATCAGCAGACTGCTGGGAGAAGGCAGGCTTGAACAGCTTTCGAATGGCTCCGTGGTTGTCCGAAACATCGGAATGGCGGAACTGCTCGAACTTATTCACCTGCGCCTGTTGCTGGAGAGCGAGGCGGCGTCGATTGCAGCGACCCGGATAGCGATCGACGTCCTGCAGCCCATCAAGGCCAGGCTTGAGGATATCATCGCCACAGCCCAGATCTCCAAAACGCTGCACTGGACACTCGACGACGAAATCCACGATCAGATCGCAAAGAACTGCGGCAATCGATCTCTGGAAAAGCTCATTGGTGAAATCCGCCAGAAAATCCGCATGTGCAACGTGGAGCGCCGGCCGGAACGCCTGCTGCCAGCCAGTCGCGAGCACCTCGCCATTGTCGATGCGATCATCAACCGCAACGGCGCCGCCGCGCGCCACGCCATGATCCAACACCTCACCAACGTCCGCCAGGGAATGCTGGAGACTTTTGGAATTTTCCTGCCCGAAACTCCCGGCTGATCGGCGATCGGCGTCGGTACCCCAGGTTGTCCGTGGCAGAGCCGTTGCCCGCAGAACCCGCACCGTGCCTGCATTTTCTCGCTGAACGTCCAAATTTGACGCAGCTTTAACCTCGCCATCAGTTGACGGCGATCAGCATGTGATGTCCACTGGTATACCATTGGAATAACAGGGAGCGCAGGCTATAAACCTGCGGTAAAATTGTTGTCGGATGCCATGACCGAAGCGCCCTATACCGTAACCCCCGAGCCGCTATCGCCCGAGGCGTTCGCGCTGTTCGGCGATGTCGCCGAGCGTCCGATCGAGCAGCGCCGGCGTTACCTTCCGACGTCCCTGGACCGTGCCGACGACGCAAAGACCTTCTCGCTTTGGATCAGCAACGCGGCAACAGTCGGCGTTCTGCCGCTGCGACTGGTCACGCTCGAACGCCACCCCTACTCCGCCCAGACCTTCATTCCGCTCGGAACTGGCAGATACCTCGTCATCGTTTGCAAGCCCGATCCGGACGGACACCCGGACCTGGCTACGTTACGGTGTTTCATAGCCGGTGCGCAGCAGAGCGTGACATTCGGGAGAAATGTCTGGCATCACCCGATGACCGTGCTCGACCACTCCATGGAGTTTGCTGTCGCCATGGGAATGACTGGGCGTCAGGATGACGATGTGTTCGTCACCATTGATGCGATCGTTAATATCGAATATCGCGAAGCAGCAAACCCCGTAGAAATCGCTTCCATGACCCAGCAGAAAGATCATCTCGAACGTGATTTCGTCGGCTACGGCCGGACGCCACCGAATCCGAAATGGCCGGGTGCGGCGCGCATCGCTCTCAATTTTTGCATCAATTACGAAGAAGGATCCGAGCCGTCGTTTCCTGATGGTGATGGCTTCAGCGAGACAGCGCTGACCGAAGGCGGCGCAGGCGGTTTCGAGGGGCGCGATCTCGCCGCGGAATCGATGTTCGAATATGGCAGCCGCATCGGCTTCTGGCGCATTCTGCGAATGCTGTCGGAACGCGGAATGACCGCAACCGTGATGGGATGCGCCCTGGCACTGGAGCGCAACGACGAGGCCTGTTCGGCGATTCGCGAGCATGGCTATGACGTTTGCGCGCATGGCTGGCGATGGGAGCGGCACCAGCTTCTGAACGAAGCCGACGAACGCGAGCGCATCCGCAAGACGGTCGAAAGCCTTGCACGGACCATCGGCGAGCGGCCGCTCGGCTGGTATTGCCGCTATGGACCAAGCATCAATACGCGCCGCCTCGTCGTCGAGGAGGGCGGGTTCCTGTACGATTCCGACGCCTACAACGACGAACTGCCGTACTGGACCCGGGTCGCCGGCCGGTCGCATCTTGTCGTGCCTTATGGCCTGACCAACAACGACGCCAAATTCAGCCGCGGCGCGATGGCGACCGCCAACGACTTCTTCGAATATCTGCGCGACGCCTTCGACCTGCTCTACGCCGAAGGGGCGACCGCGCCCAAAATGATGTCAGTCGGCCTGCATACGCGCATCATCGGTCATCCGGGCCGCGCGGCAGGATTGCAGCGCTTCCTCGACCATGTCGCCAAACACCCCTCTGTGTGGGTTTGCCGGCGCGCAGACATCGCCCGGCACTGGCATGCCACTCACCCGGCGACACTTTGATCCCTGCAACATCCTGAGCCCGAAAAGGACAACGAGATGAAACTGAAATTCACAATACTCGCGCTGCTGCTCTCGACAGTTGGCACGATGGGCGCCATCGCCAACGCTCAGGAAGCCGACCATCCCTCGGACAAACCGATGATCGTCGCGTCTGACTTCGGTGTGGCGCCGTGGATGGTGCGTGGCGCAAATGGGCCCGAGGGTTTCGGCGCCGATCTCATCAACGAGATCGGCAAGGACCTTGGACGCCCCAAGGTCGAAATCGTCGACATCAATTTCTCCGGGCTGTTCGCCGCACTGTTTGCCAAGCGCGCCGAGTTTCTGGTCAATCCGCTGAACCTGACGGCCGAGCGCGCTGACCGCATGCTCTATACCGAGCCGCTGTTCTCCACCGGCAACGGCTTTCTGGTCCGCGCCGCCGATGAAATGAAAGGTTTCGAAGACCTCAAAGGCAAGGCCGTCGCCGTGAACCGGGGAACGATCTCCGACACCTGGGCGACTGCAAACGCCGAGAAATACGGCTTTGAGGTGCAGCGCTACGACGTCTTCCCGGATACCGTCCAGGCGATCCTGACCCGCCGCGCGTTCGCGGCGCTCAACGAAATCCCGACCACGGTGTTCGCGGCCAGCCAGAACAAGGCGATCAAGGTCGGCTTCAAGGATTTCAACGGCCGCAACTTTGCCTACGCCTTCCGGCTGGAAGACACCGAATACCGCAACAAGGTCGAGAACGTGATCGAGTGCATGAAGCTCGACGGTCGCCTGCGCAAGTTGCATGAAAAGTGGTATGGCGCAGCGCCCGATGCCGGCTCCGCCGTCGACACCGTCTATTTCGGCTTCGGCCCTCCCGGTTTCAAGGGATTCGAGCCTACCGCCCATGTGCCCAAGTGCAAGTGACGTCGCGAAGCTGACGTCGAGATAGCGCAACCTGACCGGACCGGCGTGACGCCGGTCCGGTCGTCGATAGCAGAGAGCTGATGGACCGGATCGTCGAATATTACTTCAACGCCAAGGTTCTCGCGATCGCCTTCCCCGAGGTGCTTGCGGGTTTTCGCACGACCGTCATCGTCTCCCTTCTGGTGATCGCGTGCGGCACGATGTTCGGCCTTTCGCTTGCACTGGTGCGCTGCGCGAATCTGCGCGCGGTCAATTTCATCATCTCCGCCTATGTCGATGTGTTGCGGACGCTGCCGCAACTGGTCGTCATCGTCTTCATCTATTTTGGCCTGCCCTATGTTGGCCTGACGATGTCACCGTTCCTGACCACCGTGATAGCACTGGGCATGGTATTGTCGGCGTTCTCTACCGAGATCTTCTGGTCCGCGATCATGGCCCTGCCGCGCGGACAATGGGACGCCGCCAGCGCGCTTGGCTTCAGCCGCGTCCGAACCCTGACGACCATCATTCTTCCGCAGGCCATCCGGCTTGCCATCCCGCTTCTGACCAACCGGGCGATTTCGATCAGCAAGGGAACGGCGCTCGGCACCGCGGTCTCGCTGCCCGAGACGCTGGGGCAGGCGCAAAGCGTGATGGCGCTGGTCGCCAACCCCTCGCCGCTCACGCTTGCAGCGGCGTTCTATATCACCTTCTTTCTGCCCCTGGTGATCGCCAGCCGGTGGATCGAATACCGCTATAGCCAGGGGCGCTGAGCACACCATGGAGCTGCTCCTCGAAAATTTCGCCAATCTGGATTCGCTGCTGCGAATTTACCCGCTGCTGCTGCAGGGACTGATCTACACGATCTGGCTGTCAGCCGTGGCGCTGCCGCTCGGAATTCTCTTCGGGCTTGCCATCGCGGTGATCTACAGCTTCAAGCACCGGTGGGTGAACGTTGCGCTGCTGGTCTATATCGACCTCTTCAGATCGTTTCCGGTCGTGGTTCTACTAATCCTGATTTTCTATGGCCTGCCGTTCCTCGGGCTGACGCTGGGCGGCTTTACCGCAGCCGTCCTCGCTATTGTCTTGAACAATTCCGGCTATTACGGCGAGATTTTCCGTGCCGGCATCCTCTCCGTTCCGCCAGGGCAGACCGAGGCGGCGCGCGCATTGGGCTTCAAGCCGCTCCATGTCGTCTTCTACATCATTCTGCCGCAGGCCATCCGCAACGTGCTGGCCCCGCTGGCCAGTAACTCCCTCGAACTCGTCAAGGCCACGCCGATTGCAGCGCTCGTCGCACTGCCGGAATTGCTGAGATCGGCGCGCGTCGCCCAGGAGCAGACCTACAACCCGACGCCGTTGATGGCCGCCGCCGTCATCTTCTTTGTCATCTTGTATCCGTTCGCGCGCTGGGTGGCGCAGCTGGAGCGGCAAGCACTCAAGGCTCGGTGATATGACCACCCTGATCACTGGCGGAAGCGGCTTCATCGGCCTTTCAATTGCTGAGCGCCTGATCGCCGACGGCGAAGGCGTCGTTTTGTTCGACTTGAAGGCCCCCGCCGCCGAGATGCTGTCGCGTCGGGAACTCGCAGGCGTCGTCGTCGTCACCGGCGATGTCAGGAACGCTGTCGACATCGACCGCGCTCTGGGTGTTACCGAGATTAGCCGGGTGATTCATACGGCAGCCATGACGCCCAACCAGCAGCGCGAGCACGACGAAGCGCGCCGGATCGTCGACGTCAACATTGGTGGCACGGTCGCCCTTCTAGAGCGCGCGGCCATACAGCCCTCGATCAAGCGTGTCGTGGTTCTCAGCTCCGTTGCCGTCTATGGCTTCTCGAAGCCGGCCTCGTCGGGGCTGTTTGAAGAAGACCTGTCACCGCCGGCACCCGCAGCCCTCTATGGCATTACCAAGCTTGCGGCCGAACAGGCCGCGCTCCGCATCGGCCAGCTCCACGGAATGGACATTCGCGTGATCAGGCTGGGGCCGGTCTACGGGGCGTGGGAAAGCCACACCGGCGCTCGCGATGCGTTGAGTCCGCATCATCAGATACTCCGCATGGCGCTGGAGGGCCGCGAGGTCATACTGCCCCGAGCCATGGCGGCGGACTGGATCTATTCCCGTGACGCGGCGGATGGCATTGCCAAGGTGAGTGGCGCAACGACGTTGCGCTACAACACCTACCATGTAGGCGGCGGCGTGCTGTCCAGTCTGACGCAATGGTGCGAGATCATCGCCCGGCACATTCCCGGCTTTCGCTGGAAGATGGCTGAATCCGAGGCACTGGGCAATGTGATCTATTCATTGCCGAAAGATCGCGCGCCGCTGAACATTGCCCGATTGATGGGCGACACCGGCTTTCAGCCCTTGCACGATCTGGAAGCTGCGGCGCGCGACTATCTTGCCTGGCTTCAAAGCGGCGAGCGTTCTCCGCGGGCCGCACGGGAGGCCGGAAATCAATGACACGTCGTCTTGCCGAAAAATCCATCCTCATTACCGGCGCGTCGTCCGGCATCGGCCGCGCGATTGCCCGGCGCTTCGCCGACGAGGGGGCGCGGCTCGTTCTTGCAGATCTGACCGCCGACGTTCGCGAGGGCGGAATTCCTACCGCGGAGCTGCTGCGCGCGGAGGGGCATGAGGTCGAATTCATCCAGATGGACGTCTCATCCGAGGAAGATGTCGCCCGCGCTGTCGGACGCGCAGTCGAGCGATTCGGTCGTCTCGACGTGCTGGTCAACAACGCCGCGATTGGCGTCGGGAAATCACTGACGGACACCAGCCTCGCCGAGTGGAACAGGGCGCTTGCGGTCAATCTGACCGGCGTGTTTCTGATGTCGCGTGCGGCTGTCAGGCAGATGCTGAAACAGAACGTGCGCCACGAGGCCCGCGGACGCATCGTCAATATTTCGTCCCAGCATGGTATGATCGCCTGCCCGGAAGACATCGCCTATGGCACGTCAAAATCCGGCGTCGTCTACATGACGCGACAAATCGCGACCGACTACGCCAGGGACTATATTATCTGCAATGCGGTCGCCCCGGGCAAGATCGTGACCGGCAAGCCGGGCCGGGCGGCCGAGCCGCGCTGGATGGATTATTCCCGCAGCCGAACGCCGATGCCGCGACTGGGCAAGCCTGACGACGTCGCCAATGCAGCGCTGTTTCTGGCATCGGATGAGGCGACGTTCATGACCGGCGAGAATATTCTCGTCGATGGCGGCTGGATGGCGGCATGACGAACAGTTCGGAGACAACGATGATGCACGCGTCTGGCAATACGGCGCTCCCCGAAACGGCTTCGCCGATTATCGAGATGTCCGGCGTCACAAAGTGGTACGGCGACGTTCAGGTCCTGAAGGATATCAATTTCACCGTCGCGCGCGGTGAACGCGTTGTGGTCTGCGGGCCGTCCGGATCTGGAAAATCAACCATGATCCGCTGCATCAACCGGCTGGAGGAACATCGCGACGGTCGCATCGTGGTCAACGGGGTTGAACTTGATCACTCGACGAGAAATGTCGATGTGGTCCGCCGCGACGTCGGCATGGTGTTTCAGCAATTCAATCTATTCCCGCACCTGACGGTACTCCAAAACCTGACTATTGCGCCGCGAAAGATTCGCGGGGCCAGCAGGCAGGAGGCCGACGAGATCGCCCGGTATTTTCTGGACCGCGTGCGAATTTCGGAACAGGCCGACAAATATCCCAATCAATTGTCCGGCGGGCAGCAACAGCGCGTCGCGATCGCACGTGCGCTGTGCATGAAGCCAAAGATCATGCTGTTCGACGAGCCGACCTCGGCGCTGGATCCTGAAATGATCCAGGAGGTTCTTGACGTCATGGTCGGTCTCGCACGCGAGGGTATGACCATGGTGTGTGTCACCCATGAAATGGGATTTGCCCGGACGGTGGCCGATCGAGTCGTATTCATGGATGCTGGGAAGATCGTTGAGGAAGGAGCCCCCACCGATTTTTTCTCGAACCCCAAAAACGACCGAACCCGCGCGTTTCTCAAGCAGATCATGCATCGCTAGCGCAACGCCCCTCGTCGGCCAGCGCGCTGGCTTTTCTCGCGAACTTCCGGCGGATGCCGCTGAGCAGTCTGCCGGGCGCGCCACCATTCTGGTGGCAGAGCCGTTACGGCATCATCCGTGATTGGCAAGCGCCACGTTGTCGCTGAACACCGGCCGGGCGATCGCGATGACGGCGGCGATTGCAAAGTACTTCCTCGCCGGAGCCAATACGACCCCACGCCGCTGAGTTCTGTTCATCGGGTTCCGGGAATAAATCCGGGCACGCCGGTCTCCACCACTGCGTTGAACCTGACCCTCGTAGTGATGCGGTCGCGAATCTCCCGCATGGAGTCCTCAGGTAGGGCCGAAATATCAAAGCTCTCCTGGATGCGCTGAGGTTTGGTTGAGGTGGTCAGGAAAGCAGTGCCGCGCTGTACGGCCCAGGCCAGGGCAACTTGAGCCGGCGTCTTGTGCATACGCTGCGCGATGGCTGTAATCACCGGGTCGTCCACCACTTTCGGCTCCAAGGCATGTCCCAACGCTGCAAACGCCTGTAGTACGATCCCATGCTTCCGACAGAAGTCGAGCAGGTCCCATTCGGGGAGATACGGATGCGATTCGACCTGCACCATGGCAGGCTTGATCCGCGCGACCGCAACGATCTCGCGCAGCTTCTCCAAAGTAATGTCCGATAGACCGATCGACTTGCAGTGACCGTCGTCGACGAGGCGCTCCAGCGCCCGCCATGTGTCCACTAACGTAACCCCTGAATCATAGACCACCTGACCGCGCTCGTCCCTCGGGTCCTGCTCGTCGCCGGGTTGAAAGGCAAAGGGAGTATGGATGAGGTAGCAATCCACATAATCAAGTTGCAGTCGCCGGCGGCTCGCATCGAAGGCAGGCTTGACCCGCTCTGGACGATGATTGGTGTTCCAGAGCTTCGTGCTGACGAACAGGTCCTCCCGCTGAAGAGTCCCCGCCTTGAACGCTTCCTGCATCGCATCGCCAACCGCTGCTTCATTGCGGTAGCGTTCCGCGCAATCGAGATGACGAAATCCCACTTCCAGTGCAGCCTTGGTAGCCTGTTTGGTTGCGAGAGGGTCCGGAATCAGCGTGCCAAACCCGACAGCGGGGATCGCGCCAGATCCGTGGGTAACAATCCTCGTATAACGGAGCGTATCGGATGTTGTCATGCTCATACTCCCTTGCGATGTCATTTCACGGCTCCACGGAATTAATTGGCCTGCCGCGGCTTACGGAGAAACAGCACAAGCGGGCTCACGATCAGCATGGCGAACATCAAGATTTTGAACTGGTCGATGACCGCGACGAACGCCGCCTGGTGGGTGACCAAGCCGTTGAGCGCAGCAAGCCCCGGCTTGGTGATTGAACCCGCGACATGAGCGACGGTGTGGTAGGGCATAAGGTTCTTGGCGAGCGCGAGGTGCATCGCCTGAGTGTTGTTTTAGAAGAACATCTGGACGACCGCGATGCCGATCGTGCTTCCATAGACACGCGACAGGTTGAAGAGTGCGGTGCCTTCTGGGCGGAATTTCGGATCGAGCGTGCCGAATGCCGCCTTGGAGAGCGCCGGAAGCAACGTGCCGAGACCAGCACCCTGCAGCAGGGTCGCCGCGACCGCCAGCCGCCAATCCATCGCCGGTGAATAGCCAAGCATCAGCGAATTGGCATAGACCACCACCGCAATGCCGCCGATTACGAACAGCCGGTTGTCGATTCGTGCCGGAGCGAAGCTCATCAGCACCACTGCCCCCACAAGCGTGACACCACGTGCGAGGGTCATGTAGCCGGCGGTATCAACCGGATAATCGAGCAATTCCTCCAGCATCGGCGAGGTCAAAGCCAAGGTCGGCAGCAGGACGAAGCCGACGGCGAAGTACATGATCGCCGAAAGAATGAAATTACGGTCCTTGAACAGCGCCTTATTGAAAAAATGCACATCCGTCGTCATGACGTGCACGATGAAAAGATAGAATCCCAGGGCCGAGGCAATCGCTTCGGCCCAGATTTCCGCCGAGGCGAACCATTCCAGACGTTCGCCGCGGTCAAGCAGCATCTGCAGGCCGATCATGCCGAGCGAGAAGGTCGCCAGGCCGAAGAAGTCGAAGGGCTGGTTCTGCTCCGCTCTCTTCTCGGGGAGTGACAGTGCCACTGTCAGGAAGATGAAGCCCGTCATCGGCAGGCTGAAATAGAAAATCGAGTGCCAGCCGTGATATTCACTGAGCCAGCCGCCGATGCTCGCGCCGCTGCTGATGCCGAGCACGAGGCACACCGACCACGCCAGACTGATCCGGGCATGGCGCGCCGGCGACAGCACATCAAGCAGGATCGCCAGCGACAGAGGAGCGAGCATGCCGCTCGCGGCCCCTTGGACGATCCGGGCGAGCACGAACTGGATGGAAGTCGTCGCAAGCGTGTCGAGCATCAGGCCCAGCGAGAACACGGCGAGGGACACCTGATAGACCGTCTTCCGGCCATAGCGCCCCGCGAGCCAGCGCGCCATCGGCATGACGGCAGCGCCCGCCGCGATATATGCGGTAAACACCCAACCGACCTCGTCGTTGGCCATCGACAGTGTCCCCTGGATATGCGGCAGGGCCGCATTCGGCAGCGAGATGTTAACCGCCTCCATATAGGTCGCCATCAGGGCGGCCACGGTGATTGCGCGATGGCCGCCGCTAGCAGCGACCGATGGGAGGGCTGCACTCATTTGGCCTCCGTCGCGAGCGCGGGCTGGAGCGGATGGAGCCAGGTGCGGCGATAGCCGGTGTCGACCCGCGCCGTGACACTGATGCCCGAGAACAGCGGCCGATTCGGATCGACATCATCGAGCTCAAGACGTACCGGCAGACGCTGGACGACCTTGACCCAATTCCCGGTCGCATTCTCGGGCGGCAGGACCGAGAAGTCCGATCCGGTGCCAGGACTCATGCTGACGATGTGCGCCTTCAACGTGCGATCAGGATAAGCATCGACGTTGATCGTCGCCTCCTGACCTGGACGCATGTGGGTCACGCCCGTTTCGCGGAAATTCGCTTCGATCCAGATGCGCCGGCTCGACAGTAGCGAGAATACGGGTGCGCCGGGATTGACAAAGCCACCGATCTGCAGGTCGTCGACCCTTGTCACGATACCGTCGTCCGGCGCCGTCACCGTCGCATAGGAGAGATCGAGCCGGGCACGGTCAAGCTGGGCCTTGGCTGCGCGAACCGTCGGGTGGCGATCGATCTCGATATTCGGATCGCCGTCCAACGCAACTATCGCGTTGTTGATCTGCTGTTAAATCGACGCGATGTGCTGACTGGAGACCTTGAGATTCGTCTCGGCTCGCTCGTAGACCGCGCGCGGGGTAAAATCGGAGGCGACCAGCACTTTCTTGCGGTCATACTCGCGCTCGTCAAAAGCAGCCGAATCCTTGGCCGATTGTAGTTCGGCCTGTTGTTGACGGTAGGTCGCTTTGAGCCCGTCGATTTGGAGGCGCGCGCTGCCGAGCCGCGCCTCCGCCTGATCGACCGCAATCTGGTAGGGCTCCGGATCGATTCGAAATAGGACCTGGCCCTGCCGGACGCGCTCATTGTCCCGGACGGCGATTTCCACCGCTTGGCCGGCAACCCGGGCGTTGACGGTTACCTTCGCCGCGCGAACGAACGCGTTGTCGGTCGAGACATAAGGCTCCTCAGCGAGGTACACGGCGGCGCCGAATGCGGCCACCACGATCGGCAGTGCGAGCATCAGGGGCCGGCGCAGCCGCTCCCTGACACTCCTCCCGGGCATCGTGGCCACGCGGTCCGATGCTGGGACATCGACAACTCTATCGAATTGCGCCACCGCCGCGGAGTGTGCCACTCCCGTAGAAGTTACACCGACGCCCGCAAATTTTGGTTCCTGCTCGGGAGCTTGCAGTCGACGGGAGTAGGCAATTTCCGTCAATCCGCCATTACCCGCGGCGCCGAGCGAGCGGAGCCCAAGAGAACCATCAACGTCGACCGTTCCCAGCGCCTTGGCGCTCGCAAATTGCGTCGCCGTCTCGCTCTCGCGGAACTCCTTGCGGTCGCCCATCCAGCCGGCGAATGGCGAAAAATCAAGCCGCATCGAAAACCCCTCACCTTTATCCAATTTTATAACGTTTAATACAAATATCGCACTACGGCGCAACAATCAAGATTGCTTGTCTATTGTATTTTGTAACGCTTCATATAAATTCGGCACGAAGACGCAGCGACGAGGGCATTTTGCGAGATGGCACGAAAAAAGAGCGAAACGGGACTAGCGCGTCGAGGGCGGCCGCGCGCCTATGACGCAGAGGCCGCGCTCAAGCAGGCAACCGATACCTTTTGGAGGACCGGCTACTCCGGCACTTCCCTCGACAGCATCGCTGCCGCGACCGGCATGAATCCGCCGAGCCTCTATGCGGCATTCGGTAACAAGCGCGCGCTCTATCTCGAGGCGCTCGCGCACTATTGGGAGATCAGCTTGGCCGCGACCCGTGAGGCTCTCGCGGAGGACCGTCCCTTGGGCGAAAGCCTGATGCTTGCCTACGAAGCGGCGTTGTCCATCTATTTTTCGGGTAAAGGAAGCGCGCGCGGCTGCTTTGTGATCGGGACCGCGGTAACCGAAGCCGGCGAAGATGCTGCGATCCGGAGCAGTGTCGCGGCGGGACTGCGTATGATTGACGCCGATTTTGAAGTCCGTTTCCGCACGGCGCGTGAGAGAGGGGAGCTGAAGCACGATGCGGACCCCGCGGCGCTTGCGGTCCTCGCATCGGCCACAATGCACACCATCGCGATCCGCGCCCGTGCCGGCGCTCGCCGTGCCGAACTGAGGGAGATCGCCCGGAAGGCAGTGAGTGTGATCTGTGGATGCCGGGTGGAGGCGGGCTAAGCCGCAACGCATTCTCATGTTTCGAACGAACGTAAAGGGAGTAGATGTTGAGCCCATCGGTCTCAGTGGTGGCGGACGGCAAAACGTTCGAGCGCATATTAAAGGACGACGTCGAGACGAAGCCCGTCGATGCAATCAAGCTCGCCGACGACAGCCGGATCCGGCGCGTGATCCTCTGCTCCGGAAAGGTCTGCTGCGACCTCTACGAACAGCGCGCAAAAAGGGGAATCGAAGACGTGTATCTGCTGCGCGTTGAACAGCTTCACCCCGTCCCACTCAAGGCGCTCGCCAACGAGCTATCGCGCTCTCCGAGAACGGACGTCGTGTGGTGTCAAGAGGAGCCCAAACGCCCGGCCGCCGCTTCGCCGGAGCTGGGCACGATGTCACAACATCGGGCCCAGCTCGCCGCGTTCATGGAGCAGGCTTTCGCGCGATGAACGGTCTGCCGGACATATTGGCGAATGATCTCGACGTCGCCTTCTGCGGTCTGAACCCGGGACTGGGGGCTGCAGCCGCCGGCCACCATTTCGTC
>JAQGKA010000082.1 GCA_028290355.1 Tardiphaga sp.
GCGTGGCGCGGATCCGGCTGGTGTCGGCGATCATGGTCATGATGTCGCCGTCGCGGCGGGGGGCATATTGAACCGCGAAATTGCGGCCGGAGGCGTGCCGGACCGCCTCGATGGTTTCCAGCACCGAGTAGCCGCGGCCGTAGCCGCAATTCAGGGTGGTCGAGGGGCCGCCATTGCGCAGGTAGGTCAGTGCTGCACGGTGCGCCTGGACGAGGTCGCTGACATGGATGAAGTCGCGGATGCAGCTACCGTCCGGGGTCGGGTAATCGGTGCCGAACACGTCGATCTTGCTGCGCCGCCCGGTGGCGGCTTCGACGGCGATCTTCAGCAGATGCGTCGCGCCCATGGTGGCGAGGCCGGTGCGGCCCTGCGGATCGGCGCCGGCGACGTTGAAATAGCGCAGCACGACGAATTCCATGCCATAGGCCGGCGCGATGTCGTGCAGCATGATTTCGGTCATCAGCTTCGACGAGCCGTAGGGCGACAGCGGGCGTGTCGGCGCATCCTCGGCGACAGGCGTGGAATCGGGATTTCCGTAGACCGCGGCGGTCGATGAAAAGATGAAGCGCTTGACGCCGCACTTCACCGCGGCGCTGAGCAGGTTGCGCGTCGTCATGGTGTTGTTGCGGTAGTAGCTGAGCGGATCGCGCATCGAGTCCGGGACCACCACGGAGCCGGCAAAATGAATGATGGCATCGACGCCGTGGGCGGCGATCACGCCCTCGACGAGATTTTCATCGGCGACGTCGCCAATGAAAAGCGGCACGCCTTCGGGAAGAAAGGTCGAGAAGCCCGTGGACAGGTTGTCGATCACGACCACGCTTTCGCCGGCTTCCACCAGCGCGTGAACCATGTGACTTCCGATGTAGCCGGCGCCGCCGGTGACAAGAACGGTCATGACCTACCCATCCCTTAACTTCTTGGGATGACGCTACCCGTTCCAGGATGAAGAGTGGGTTTCGACGGCCGGCAACTGGCCACTATGCTTAATGGCGCGTATAGAATTGCGTCGAAATGGAGTCGTGAGTGCCGATCGAGAACAAAACTGCCGACAAGTTGCAGCTGATCGTCACCAACCTGCATTGGCGCTACTCCGGCGTCACCGCCACCAACCGCATGGTGGCGCCGAAACTGGCCAATCTGTTTCGTGCGGCATGGCTCGGCTCCGACGCGCCGGACGGCATCGCACGGATGAGCTTTGCCGATCTGCTGCGATTATGGCTCAAGCGCAAACCACTGATCTGGCACGCGCGCCGCAACAACGAGATGATCGCCGGGGTGGTGCTGAAGGCGCTGGGCTGGCCGCTGAAGCTGGTGTTCACTTCTGCGGCGCAGCGGCATCACACTTGGATCACGCGCTGGCTGATCGGCCGGATGGACGCGATCATCGCCACCAGCGAGATCTCGGCGTCGTATCTGAAGCGGCCGGCAACGGTCGTCACCCACGGCGTCGATTCCGATCGTTACGCACCGCCGCTCGATCGTGCTGCGGCCTTCGCGGAAGCGCGTTTGCCGGGGCGTTACGCGATCGGTTGCTTCGGCCGCGTCCGCGCGCAAAAGGGCACCGACCTGTTCGTCGAGGCGATGTGCGAATTGCTGCCGCGCTATCCGGATTTCACCGCGGTGATCGTTGGCGCCATCACGCCCGACCAGATCGGCTTTGCGAATGAACTGAAGAAAAAGATCGAGGTCGGAGGCCTGCAATCGCGCATCGTCATTCTCGGCGAACTACCAATCGAAGACGTGCAGCGCTGGTATCAGCGGCTGACGGTCTACGCCTTCACCTCGCGCAACGAAGGCTTTGGCCTGACGCTGATCGAGGCGATGTCAGTCGGCGCGGCGCTTGTCGCAACGCGCGCAGGCGCCGCCGAAATCGCAATCGAGAACGGCATCACCGGCGTGCTGGTGCCGACGGACGATGCCGATGCGCTGGCAAAAGCGCTGGAGCCGCTGCTGCGCGATCCGGCTGCAGCCGCCGCGATGGGCGAACGTGCGCGACAGCGCGTGCTCGACAAATTCAGCCTCGACGCCGAAGCGAACGGGATCGCCGCGGTCTATCGCACGCTGATCTGACGCGCGAGAATATCTTCGACGAAGGCATCGAGATCGCCGCCGGCAAACAGGAAGCCCGGCAGGTCCGCGGCGGTTGCGGCTTCGATATCGGTTTCACGGTCGCCGATCACAAAGCTGCCTTCGTGTCTCACCGGCCAATGCTGCATCAGGTCGCGGATCATGCCGGGGCTCGGCTTGCGCCAGTGATGGTCTTCGAGATAGCCGGCCACTGATCCGGCGGGATGATGCGGACAATAGCGGATATCGTCGATACGGGCGCCCTGAGTGATGAGTTCGGCGCGCATCCAGTCGAATAGGATACGCAACTCGTCCTCGGTGAAGAAGCCACGGGCGACGCCGGACTGGTTGGAGAACAGGAACACGTAATAGCCGGCGTCGTTCAATCGACGGATCGCCTTCGCCGCATTCGGCATCCAGCGAATCCGCTCGCGCGTGCCCATGTAGCCGTCGTCGTAATTGATGACGCCGTCGCGATCGAGGAACGCGGCGGGTTTTGTTTCGAGGGGACTCATGAAGTCACGATCCCTGTGTTGAAATCGATCAGCACGCGTTCGGTGATTGCAGCGACATCGACGGCCGGAATGTCTCGCATGCAGGCGTGATCGTTCATGGTGCAGACCGGGCGGTGGCAGGGCTGGCACGGCACGAAGGTCTTGGTCTGGATCGTTGCGGCCAGCGGATTGAGCGGTCCCCACAGATGTGGCGCGGTCGGCCCGAAAATGCCGATGGTCGGCGTGCCGATCGCCGCCGCGATATGCATCAGCCCGGAATCGTTGGACACAGCGACGTCGGCCGCAGCCATCGCCACGACGCCGTTGCGCAGGTCGTTGCCGGTCAGATCCCGGACCTTCGGGCCACCGACCGCGACGATTTCCTCCGCCAGCGTCTTTTCGCCGGGCCCGCCGATCACCCAGACGTCGAGGCCGCGTTCGGCCAGCAGCCGCGCGGCCTCCGCGTAATAGCTCCAGCGCTTCGACGGGCCGACCGAGCCGGGCGCCAGCGCCACGGCGGGGCCGCTGCCTAGGCCATTGGCCGACCGCCAGCGCTCGATCTCCTCGGCGGGCACCCTCAGCTGCGGCTCCGGCCATTCCGGCGGCAATGGCGTGCCTTCGGGCAGCGCCAGCGCGGATTTCTTGTCGATCATGCGCGGCAGCTTCTTCTCGCCCCAGCGCCACTGGTTGAGGAGCCCGAACCGGACCTCGCCAACGAAGCCGACTCGCTCCGGGATGCCGGCCAGGGCCGGCGCCAGTGCTGATTTCCAGGTCCGCGGCATCACCAGCGCGGTGCCGTAGTTCCGGGCGCGCAGCTGGGCGGCGAGTTCCCATTGCTTGGCCAGCGCCAGCCGGCTGCGCGGCAGGTCCCAGACAATCCCCTTCCGCACGCCGGGCATGTAGTCCACCAGTGGCGCCACCAGCTTGGTCACCAGCAGGTCGACCGGCCGGTTCGGCCAGCGCTCCTTGAGAACGCGCACCACCGTGTGGCCGCGGACGAAATCGCCGATCCACATATAGGGCACGATCAGGATCGGACGGGTGTCGTCCGTATCCACCGTGACGCCAACATATTGTGATTCAGAGTTCATATTTTGATGCGATTACAAGGGGTAACTGGTGCCAAGTCGGTACCCGCTCCCTCCGGGCGCGTAAAGTCACTTGGGAATTGTTCCAGAAATGTCCCCTTTGGCCTTCACCACATCGCGCCGTCCAAGTTGCCTGCGGGGCGGTACTGGGGCAAAGGTGGCGGCGCACAACAGGTCGGGGATTTCATGCTGCTGGTGACCGGAGGGGCCGGTTTTATCGGATCGAACGTCGTGGCCGCGTTGAATGACGCCGGCCGCGCGGACGTCGTCGTCTGCGATGTGCTCGGCCATGACGGCAAATGGCGCAATCTGGCCAAGCGCCAGCTCGCCGATGTTGTGCCGCCGGCCGAATTGATGAGCTGGCTGCAGGGACGCAAGCTCGATGCCGTCATTCACCTCGGCGCGATCTCCGAGACCACCGCCACCGACGGCGATCTAGTGATCGAGACCAATTTTCGCCTCTCGATGCGGCTGCTCGACTGGTGCGCCGCCAGCGCCACGCCGTTGATCTACGCATCCTCGGCGTCGACCTATGGCGACGGCGCGCAGGGTTTTCGCGATGAGCAGACCGTGGACGCGCTGAAGGCGCTGCGGCCGATGAACCTCTACGGCTGGAGCAAGCATCTGTTCGACCTCGCGGTGGCGGAGCGAGTCGCCAAGGGCGAAAAGCTGCCGCCGCAATGGGCGGGGCTGAAATTCTTCAACGTGTTCGGCCCCAATGAATATCACAAGGGCACGATGATGAGCGTGCTGGCGCGGCGCTTCGACGACATCAAGGCCGGCCGCGGCATCCAGCTGTTCAAGTCGCATCGTGACGGCATTGCCGACGGTGACCAACGCCGTGATTTCATCTACGTGGATGATGTCGTCCGCGTCATGATGTGGCTGCTGGCATCGCCGTCGGTGAGCGGTATCTTCAATGTCGGTACCGGGCAAGCGCGCAGCTTCAAGGACCTGATGCTGGCGGCCTATGCCGCGCTCGGCACTCCGCCGAACATCGCCTATATCGACATGCCCGAACAGATTCGCGGCAGCTATCAGTATTTTACGCAAAGCGAAGGCGATCGGCTGCGCGGTGCAGGCTACAATGGCGGCTTCACATCGCTGGAAGATGCCGTCGACGTCTACGTCAAGGGCTTCCTCGACAAGCCCGATCGCTTTCGTTGAAGGCGCAACAGGTAACGCTTTGATGTTCGATTTCGACACCCTGTCGCATGCGATCGCCCGCCAGACCGTGCTCTGCGTCGGCGACCTCATGCTCGACGAGTTCGTCTATGGCGACGTATCGCGGATCTCGCCGGAAGCTCCGGCGCCGGTGATCGCGGTTCAGCGCAGCGAGATCAATATCGGCGGCGCCGGTAATGTCGCGCGCAATATCGCCGCGCTCGGTGCGAAATGCATCTTCGTCGGCCTGATCGGTGAGGACGATGCCGGCAGGACGCTCACAGATGCGTTGGCGCAGGAAAGCCTGATCGAGGCGATTTTGATTGAGGATCCGGAGCGGCCGACCACGCGAAAAGTTCGCTTCGTGTCCGAACATTTCTCCACCCACATGCTGCGCGCGGACTGGGAGCTGGCGGCGCCGGCATCTGCCGCGATCGAGCAGAAACTGATCGACACCATCGTGCCGCTGCTGGCGCGTGCCGACATCGTGCTGCTGTCGGACTACGCCAAGGGCGTGTTGACGGCGCGGGTGATCCGCAACGTCATCGATGCCGCGAAGAAACTCGGCAAGCGCGTCATCGTCGATCCCAAGAGCGCCAATCTGGCGATCTATCGCGGTGCCACGCTGCTGACGCCGAATCGCAAGGAGTTTGCCGAGGCCACTCGCAGCCGTGCCGACAGCGATGCGAGCATCGCCACCGCGGCGCAGGAAGCGATGATTCTGGCGGATTGCGAAGCGATGCTGGTGACGCAGAGCGAGCACGGCATGACGCTGGTGCCGCGCGATGGCGATGCCATTCACGTGCCGGCGTTGCCGGTCAAGGTGCGCGACGTCTCGGGCGCCGGCGACACCGTCGCGGCGATGCTGGCGGTGGCACTGGCGGCCGGGGCGGACTGGGAGACGGCGCTGCGCGCGGCGACAGCGGCTGCGGCCGTCGCGGTCAGCAAGAAGGGCACGGCTGTCGTCACCCCCGCAGAGCTGCGTCGAAAAATTCTGCCGCACGCATTCCTCGCTGCCGAGGAAAAGATCGTGTCATCTGATGACCTTGATGCGCAGCTGGCGGAATGGCGTAAGCAGCAATTGCGGATCGGCTTCACCAATGGCTGCTTCGACATCCTGCATCCCGGCCACGTCAAGGTTTTGACCGCGGCGCGCGCCACCTGCGACCGGCTGATCGTCGGCCTCAACAGCGACGCTTCGGTAAAGCGGCTGAAGGGCCAGGATCGGCCGGTGCAGAACGAGCGCGCCCGCGCCGAAGTGCTGGCGGCGCTGGAAGCCGTCGATCTTGTCGTTATTTTCGAGGAAGATACCCCGCTGAAACTGATCACGCAGATCACGCCGGCCACCTTGGTCAAGGGCGGCGATTACACCCGCGAGCAGGTCGTCGGCCATGAGATCGTCACCGCCCATGGCGGCGAGGTGGTGTTGGTTGATATCCTGCAGGGCTTCAGCACCACGTCGCTGGTCGAGCGCGCCCGCGGAGGCCAGTCATGACCCGCCGCTTACTCACACGATTGCCGCGCCAACGATGACCCGCATCTTCAACTTTACCTGGCGCAACTGGATCATCGCGCTTCACGATGCAGGCGTCACAGCGCTCGCCGTGGTCCTCAGCTTCGTGCTGCGCTTCGACGGCGAGAACCTGTGGGACCGGCTGCCGTTGCTGCTGCGAATCCTGCCGTACTTCGTCATCTTCAGCTTCTTCGTCTGCTACGTGTTCAACCTGACCACGACGAAGTGGCGGTTCATCTCGCTGCCAGACCTGTTCAATATCATCCGCGCCGCCACGGTGCTGACCGTGGCGCTGCTGGTGCTCGACTACATTTTCCTGGCGCCGAACGTTTACGGCACGTTCTTTCTCGGCAAGACCACGATCATCATCTACTGGTTCATCGAGATCTTCTTTCTCAGTGGGTCGCGGCTGGCCTATCGCTATTTCCGCTACACCCGCACCCGCAACCAGGCGCGCGCGATGGATGCCGCGCCGACCCTACTGATCGGCCGCGCCGCCGATGTCGAGGTGTTTCTGCGCGGCATCGAGAGCGGCGCGGTGAAGCGGCTGTGGCCGGTAGGCATCCTGTCGCCGTCCATGTCGGACCGCGGCCAGACCATTCGCGGCGTGCCGGTGCTCGGCGGCATCGACGATCTGAGCAACGTGGTCGATGACTTCAAGGGGCGCAGCCGGCCGATCGAGCGCGTGGTGATGACGCCGTCGGCGTTCGAGACCGAGGCGCAGCCGGAAGCGGTGCTGATGCGGGCGCGGAAACTCGGCCTGATCGTCAGCCGACTGCCCTCGCTGGAAGAAAGCCGCGATACACCGCAACTGGCGCCGGTGGCCGTGGAAGACCTGCTGCTGCGGCCGAGCGTCAAGATCGACTATGCCCGGCTGGAAAATTTTGTGCGCGGCAAGGCGGTCGTCGTCACCGGTGGCGGCGGGTCGATCGGCTACGAGATCTGCGATCGTGTCATCACCTTCGGTGCAGCGAGACTGCTGATCATCGAGAATTCCGAGCCGGCACTGCATGCCGCGACCGAAAAGCTCGCGGCCAAGGTGACCAGCGCCGTGATCGAGGGCCGCATTGCGGATGTACGCGACCGCGAACGCATTCATCAGTTAATGATTGCGTTTAGGCCGGACACGGTGTTCCACGCCGCTGCGTTGAAGCATGTGCCGATCCTCGAGCGCGACTGGGGCGAGGGCGTCAAGACCAACATCTTTGGCTCGGTCAATGTCGCCGACGCCGCGCTGGCCTCCGGCGCCGACGCCATGGTGATGATCTCCACCGACAAGGCGATCGAGCCGGTGTCGATGCTCGGCCTCACCAAACGCTTTGCCGAGATGTATTGTCAGGCGCTGGATGGTGACGCCATCAGCGGCAGCAACAGCAAGTCGCCAATGCGGTTGATTTCGGTGCGGTTCGGCAATGTGCTGGCGTCGAACGGCTCGGTGGTGCCGAAATTCAAGGCGCAGATCGAGGCCGGCGGCCCGGTGACCGTCACGCATCCGGACATGGTGCGTTACTTCATGACCATACGCGAGGCCTGCGATCTGGTCGTTACCGCGGCGACGCACGCGATGCATGCACAGCATTCCGACGCTTCGGTCTATGTGCTGAGCATGGGCCAGCCGGTGAAGATCGTCGATCTTGCCGACCGCATGATCCGGCTGTCGGGGCTGCAGCCCGGCTACGACATCGAGATCGCCTTCACTGGCGTACGCCCCGGCGAGCGGCTCAACGAGATCCTGTTCGCTGCGCAAGAGCCAACCAGCGAGATCGGTATCGCTGGCATCGTCGCCGCGCGGCCGAACGAGTTGCCGCTCGACACGCTGAAGACCTGGCTCGCGACCTTGCGTAACGCCATCGATGCCGATCAGCACGATGTCGTCGTGGCGATCCTGAAGGATGCGGTTCCGGAATATCGCGCTAACGCACAATAACCTGGCGACGCGGCCTGGAGAACGAGCGCAGCACGAAGGCAACGGCGACAACGCCAAGCGCCAGCAAGAGGGCATCAGCCACGGCTGACCGAAGAGTGATCGACAAGCCTGCCAAGATCGCCAGAGCGATATTGAGTACAAAGACGGTTCGGACGACCTCGATCACCGCAAAGCCGTTGTCGGTCGCGCGCTGATAGAAGTGCGAGCGATGCGCCAGCCAGACTGCCTCGCGTTTCGCCAGCCGCCGCAGCAGCGTCACCGACGCATCGGCGAGGTAGTACAGCGGCAGCAGGATTGCCGCGGCAAGATGGTGGGCATAGGCGAGTTCGACAAAGCACCAGGCCAGCAGCAGGCCGATCGGCAGGCTGCCGACGTCGCCCAGAAAAATCCGGGCCACCGGACGATTGAACGGCGCGAAGCCAAGCATCGCGCCGCCGAGCGCTGCAGCCAAGAGGGTGGTTGATGGCGATAGTTCGCCAAACAGGCCGATCAGCGTCAACGCACCGGTGATCGGGACGACCTCGGCGACGGTGATCCAGTCCAGCCCGTCCATGAAATTTACGAGGTTGACGAACCACAGGCCGGCGAGCATCAGCACGGCGCGCTCGACCCAGAGCGGGCAGCCCGGCACGATCTGGAGATTCGTCGGGATCGCGAAAAGAACCGCGCCGATCGTCAACGCCTGCAGAAGCAGCCGCGGCGTCACCGGAATCGGATGGAGGTCGTCGACGACACCGATGGCGGCCATGAAGACCGTGGCTGCGTAGACGACCCACAGCGATGGCGGCGCAGCGGTCAGGGCGGTTGCGATGGCAAGTCCCGCAACCAGCAGCGCCGACGCTATCACCGCGATGCCGCCGCCCTGCGGCGTCGGGATTTTATGAGAGGAGCGCGCGTTCGGTCGCGCCAGCGCATAGCGTGCCAGCAGTGGGCGAATGGCGACAATGATGGCGGCCGAGAGCAATGCCGCGGCGACCACGGTGCCGAATGTGAAGATCAATGGAGACGACGACATGGGAATGACAACACGAGGCAAAAAAGGGAACGAAATCCGGTCGAAACGGGGCGGAGACGGCCTTTATTATCGCGTTTTGGAGATATAGCCACCGCTGAGGTCCTGAGGTCATCGCAATGCCAACATCTCGATCGACTACGTATTG
>JAQGKA010000096.1 GCA_028290355.1 Tardiphaga sp.
AGCAGGTTGCGGGCCGACCAATCGATGAGGCGGGCGATCATCGCTCCGCCCCGGCGTCGGAGAAGCCCTTGAGCGCCGCCTTCAGGTTGCTTTCGGCATCGATCAGAAAGTTGGCAGAGACGACGACAGGCTCACCTTCGGAAACGCCTTCGCGGATCTCGACATAACCGCTCCCGCGATGGCCCAGCTTCACCTCGCGTGGCTCAAAGCGCCCGTGGCCCTTTTCGACGAACACCGCCTGCCGGCTGCCTGTATCGAGAATGGCGCTCTCCGGAACGGCGAGCACCGGCTGCGCGCTGCCAGTATCGATCACCGCGTCCACATACATGTCCGGAAGCAACACAGCATCCGGATTTGGCAATTCGATCCGGACGCGTGCGGTTCGCGTCTCTCGATTGACCTGCGGGTAGACCACACTGACCTTTCCGACAAACTCGCGGCCCGGATAGCTTCGGGCGCGGACGACCACCGGTTGGCCGACCGACAGTGCGCCAAGGTCGCGCTCGGCTACATCGGCTATCGCCCATACGACCGACGTGTCAGCAACACGGAAGAGAACGTCGCCTGGCTGCGCGCGCATGCCTTCGATGGCGTTGCGCTCCAGCACAATGCCGTCGCGCGGCGCCGACCACTCGATCGCAATGGGAACCGAGCCGCTCTTTTCCATCGCGACAATGGCCGCTTCCGGCACGTCCAGATTCATGAGTCGCTGCCGCGAGCCACGACCATAAGAACTGCTGCCACCCGTGGTCTTCGAATTGATCGTGGCAATATATTCCGCAGCAGCCGCCGACACGGCGGAACTATAGATCTCCATGAGCGGCTGGCCCTTGCCGACCTTGGTGCCGGTCGTGACGTTCGCGACCTTTTGCACCCAGCTTTCTGACCGCATCGAAATGACGGACACGCGTCGCTCATCGAGCTGGATGGTGCCCGGCGCACGGATCGTCGTGCGAATGATCCGGGGCGCTGCACGCTCGGATTTGACGCCGGTGCGCTGGATCTTGCCCGGTGAAAGCTTCACCGATCCATCGTCGCTGTCGTCCCCCTCATAGACTGGGATGTAGTCCATCCCCATCGAATCCTTCTTCGGCACCGGCGAGGTGTCGGCCAACCCCATCGGATTGCGGTAGAACTTGATTTTAAGCTCCGCTGACGGCACGGCCATCGGAGCGGCGGGTTTTGCCACCGCGTCATCGTCGAAACTGATGTCTGCGCTGGCTGGCACGCCTTTGAAGTCCCGTCCGTCGGACGTCTTCTTCGGCTCAATCGAATAGATCGGACGGCCGTCCGGATCCTGATAGTAGATCGGCCCGCGTGCTTCCTGCGCGGCCACCGGCGACACCACCGCGATCGCCGGGGCGAGATGCCCGCGACCACCCACGACTCCGCTTCCCGCCACCGCCATCAAGGCGGCAGCGCAGGCCAAAATTGCCGGCTTCATTTCTGAGCCGTGATGACGAGCTTGCTTTCGACCGTCCCGGCCTCGCCCTGTACCTTGGCGCCGAGCGATAGCTGCCAGCGACCGGCCATCCCGAAGGTGGCCTTGAACCTGTAGCTGCCGCCTTCCGCACCGGGCATCAGGGTAATCTTGGTGGCCATTTCCTGCATCCCGTCCGGAGCCATATCCAGGCGGGTTGCAAAAATAACGGCATCCGGAACCGGCTTGCCGGTCGCCTTGTTAATGAGCCGGACCGTAATGGTCTTGTCAGGGCCGGCCTTGACGGTCTGGTCGACGAGCTGGAATTCATAGTCCTTGATGTCAGCACGCGCGACAGTCGCGAAACCAGACATAACAATGGCGATAAGCGCCGCCTGAATGGCGCGCGTGATGTGAAGCTTCTTCATTTCAAAATCCTCAATGATCATGATTGCCGCAAGGCGGCATGCGTCGGTCCGCGCGATCAACTCGCGCGGCAGCACGGCGCCGAAGCGCCGATTAGATCGAGATGCGAGGTGGCTGGTCCGGAGGTGGATGGCCTCGGCTGTCGGGCCACAAATCGTTCTGCGGGCGGCCAAGAGTGCCCGAAACGGTGAATTGCGGCTGGAAAGCCGCAGCCGAAATGCCCGCAAAGCATTTGGTCATGCAGGCCGCCATGAAGACGCACTTGTCGCAACCGATGGGCGCCACGGCCTTTGACGGACAACAAGGCATATCGCTCGCCAACTCGTCAGAGGGTGCCACCGCCGACATATCGTCTGGCATGGCCGTCATCGATACGTCAGACGACATTTCCGCCATCACCGGGCGGGACAATGGAGCCAATGCAAGCCCAGCGATCATCAGGATCGAGAGCAGCCGGCGTATGGTGATATAGCTCTTCACCGCATCAGGATCTCACAGAACGGCTCGAATTGATAGGCGTTGGAACCTAACGACGCCGTGATGAGGCGGCCCGGCAGGCACTGATTGCCACCCGCGACTGCGGAGAAGGCGCGCTGTTGAGCGCCAACTGCAATACAGAGAAATAATCCTGCAAACAAACGGCAAATGTCGGGTGCAAGAGTTACCTGCAAGATGGAAACTCACGCATGTATCGCTTTGTTAGATTGGCCCTCGTTGTCGCAGAGATGTCCAGCATTCCGATTGCCGGTTATCTCATCGAATTTGATCCCCACCAGTCCGATTGGGAGGTTCGGCGATCAGGCGCATCCCAAGCAATTGCGTCAAGTGATGATTCCAGCCGGCGCCAGTTCCGATTTCGCGTCCCCAAGTTGGGCGAAATCCGCGATCTAATCCCGAAGCCCCGCTTGCATTCGCCTTCGGAAAATGAGCTGCGATCGACGTCGATCGACGGTTGGGGCACGAGAACGCCACGTCAACCTCGAAGACTTATGGCAGCGTTATACGACGTGCCGCCGGCAATTTGATGGCCCCTTCCACGCTGCTCGCCATTTGCGCAACTGTCTTTCTTACGGGGTGCGCTTCGCTGCCACGAGCGCCCCTGGCATCGACCGATCGCGCCTATGTCCCCGACATCCCACGCGCAAGGATTTCCGCCGAAGACGGGTATCGAGCCTTCGCCCGATCGAAAACGGATACGACCCCACTCACGATCCTCGCACTGTCCGGGGGAGGTGCGGATGGCTCCTATGGCGCTGGCTTCCTGAAAGGCTGGTCGGCTTCGGGGCTTCGACCGGACTTCGACATCGTGACGGGTTCGAGCGTCGGCTCGTTGATCGCGCCTTTCGCGTTCTTGGGTCCTGACTACGACAGGGATCTCGAAGCCATCTTCACAAGCGGCGTTGCCGAGGATTTGCTCCACGTCGCTGGAATAAGCGCGGTCGTGGGATCCGGCATCTTTAAGTCAGGGCCAATGAAGGACCTCATCGCCAAGTACGCCGACAATAAACTTGTTGATGCGGTTGCGGCGCGATATCGCAAGGGAAAGCTGCTGATCATCGCAACCACCAATCTGGATGCGCAACGAACGACCCTATGGAATATGGGCGAAATCGCAGTCAGCAATAGCCCAAGCCGGTTTGAGTTATTTCGCTCCGTTCTGGCAGCCTCCGCCGCAATTCCGGGAATCTTTCCGCCGGCCTTCATCGACGTACGGGCTGACGGAAATAACTATGTCGAAATGCATGTCGATGGGGGCGTCACGTCAAACATCCTGGCTGTACCGGAGAACATTCTCACGGCGCACGCCACGTCATTGTCTACCAAATCGCGTGTTTTTGTGATCGTTAACGGCAAATTGTCGCCGGACCCCGCCTTTACGACGGATTTGACGCTGCCGATCGTTGCGCGCTCGTTCCAGACATCAGTTAAAGCGAACACGCGCAATGCCATGATTGCCACATACGATTTTTGTCGAAGAAACAACTGGCAATTCAACGCCACAGCGATCGACGCGGGCAAGATTACCAAAAGCGGCCCCATCAACTTCGATACGAACTACATGAAGGAGCTTTACGCATACGGATATGCCAAGGGCGCATCAGGTCGTGGCTTTCAGTCCAATCTCGATGGACTGAAGGGCTCGAGCAGCTAGATGCCTTGCACCCCCAAAACGGGTCTGCCGTTACACGAGCCGGAGACGACTAACAAGAGAACCTGGCTCTCTCGCGTGGCAGATATTGCTCTGCATTGCCTGGAAATAGCGTTTTACCTGATGCTCTTGATGGCGATCGCGATGATCCTGTTGTTCGACTGACATCGTCTGGTCGATATCGCCAAGTCTACAGGCTCCATACACAAAGTGTCAGCGTGGCGCCATGGTGGTCGCGCGCTGCAGGAATTGCGGCGTCTGGTGACGCGGTTCGCGCGGCGCCGGACGCTCGGCGGGATCGCGGCCGAGCTTGCTTTGCAATTCGACGAGGTCGGTGAAGACGTCGGCCTGGCGGCGCAGCTCGTCGGCGATCATCGGCGGCTGGCTGGAGATCGTGGAGACGACGGTGACGCGGACGCCGCGGCGCTGCACGGCTTCCACCAGCGAGCGGAAATCGCCGTCGCCGGAGAACAGCACGATCTGGTCGACATGCTCGGCAAGTTCCATCGCATCGACCGCGAGCTCGATGTCCATGTTGCCCTTGACCTTGCGGCGGCCCGACGCGTCGATGAACTCCTTGGTCGCCTTGGTGACCACGGTGTAGCCGTTGTAGTCGAGCCAATCGACCAGCGGTCGAATCGACGAATACTCCTGACCCTCGATGATCGCGGTGTAGTAAAAAGCGCGGACCAGCGTACCGCGGCTCTGGAATTCCTGGAGGAGGCGCTTGTAGTCGATGTCGAAGCCAAGCGTCTTGGCGGTGGCATAGAGGTTGGCGCCGTCGATAAAGAGCGCGATCCTGCTAGATCTGGGAGACATCGATTTTTCCCATCTGATTCGCTATTGCTAATGTTGTTGGTCCGCTACAAATCGTTGCCCACATTTGAGTCAATTGATTGTCAGCTCGTTGGCAAATCAACCCGATCGGGCATCTGCAGCGAGATCTCCGATTCCACCTCGAACGAGAGCGTCTGCCTCAACCCATGGGGTTGCCGATTTTCAATGGCGAGCGTCCCGCCCTGCCGCTCGATAATTTCCTTGGCGATCGCCAGACCCAGCCCGGCCCCGGGAATATGCTTTCACCGCGCGGGATCGACACGAAAGAACGGTTCGAACGCACTGGACAGATCCTTTTAGGGAATGCCGGGACCGTTGTCGTCGATGATGACAAAAGCGATTCCCTCGTTCGACGTTACGCTGACAACCGCACCACCGCCGTGTGTTGCGGCATTGATGATGAGATTTCTCAGGGCTCTCGTAAAAGCCAGCGGGGACATTTTGACCGTCACCTGGTCGAGACCGGCGACCTCAACCGGCAACTTTATAAGTACCAGCTCCTGACAAATGTGCCTGACCAGGGTGTCGAGCCTGATGGATTCCGTCCCCTTTCCTACGGTCTCTTCGCGGACAAGTTGAATGGCGCTGTCGGCTATCCGATCCAGCTCATCCAGGTCATGGAGCCACTGTGCCCGCTCTTCGTCTTCAAGAAATTGCGTGACCCGTCGCGGCGCATCGGCCGAACAACCCTATACAGCAAATGTTACGCCCCATTGTTACACAGGATGGGCTAGCGCAACACTCTGATGGGGCTTAACTTCTTGAAGAGGCGGGTCTTCTCGAAGTTTGTGGTGCCCAGGAAAGGATTGTCGGTCCAGGCTTACAACACCAGCAAAACCAGTCACTTAGCGCGACCGCGGATGCGCTCTTTGTACCAATCGAATGTACTGAAGTATAGCGAAGAATGAGCTGTTTGGTTCGAAGGCGAGGTGCTGGGACAATGCAGCCTCGCATCGTTGGCGCTTTCCGCTTGACGACTTTCTCAGGCGCGCCGTCGCTAAGTGCGATCAGCGGTGCCAGAGTCGCCTCAAACTTTCTAGGTTGATCGCGGAGCCGATGGTGATGACTCTCTGAGACCGCGAAGGCGGCAGCATCTTCCCGGATCGCGGCCTTCTTCGTTAAAGCCTTGTGCTACCTTTAGTTGCACAAACGAAAGGCGGCATGGTTCAGCGCCGACGCCACCAAGACGGGGGAATTCCGATTGTTCCCTCTGCATGACCGCCTTCTTGAACAGGGGCTGCTGAAATACGTCTCGACGCGCGGATCATTGCCCTTGTTCTACGACCCGAAGAGGTCCCGGGGCGGCAAGAGCGCAAACCCACAGTCTCAGAAGGCCGCCGAGCGGCTCGCGGCATGGTTGCGTTCGTTGGGGGTCGATGACAAGAACGTCGCGCTGAATCATGGTTGGCGGCATCGTTTTTCTTCATTGGCGCGAGCGGTCGACATGCATGTCGACGCCCAGAGCATCATTCAAGGGCATGCCGGCGGGCGAACGGCCGCCAGCTATGGGGACGGATCTAAACCGCAAAAAGAGAGAAATATTGAAGATCCCAGCCTATCGACTGTCTACGTCCTGACAGTGAAACTGGCTTCTCTGGCAGTCACGTAGAAATCGCTGTCATGGTCCAGCACGCTGGTCGGCATTGAACGGCGTCTCACGTCGATCGCGTCGGCAAACTGCTGTTCGGCTGGCGGTCGGTCCAAGGTCGAACAGACATGATGGTTGTTCCGCGGGTGTCGACCTGGGTACAAAGCTTGGTTGGATGCATTTAATCATAGGAATTGAGCGGATGACCGATCGTGCGACTGCGTTATGGTCTCGTCCGGGTTTTTTGGTGCGGAGGCTTCACCAGATCAGCGTTGCGATCTTCCTGGAAGAAATGGCCAGCCTGGAGATCACCCCCGTTCAGTATGGCGCGTTGATGATCGTCGCCGCCAATCCGGGAATCGACCAGTCGGCACTGGCAGCCGAACTGGGCGTTGATCGTGCCAATGCCGGCGACGTCCTAGCGCGGCTCTCGAAGGGCGGCTACTTGACGCGTCAACCGTCTTCGATTGACCGACGATTTATCCAAGTTGGAATCACTGAAGAAGGGACGCTGCTGCTGGCCCAAGCAGCGGACCGAGCCAAGAGAGCGCAGGATCGCCTGCTGAGACCGCTTGCACCGAAAGATCGCAAAACCTTCGTTGCCATGATGAATCAGATCATTGGAGCGAGCAATCATGTCGGGCGGGCTACCCTGCGGCTGAGGAAGCAAAGTTTGTGAGCAAGGCGACGCTGACGCCTTGCATTCGGCATATTATTAAGTACACTTACTAATAATTCGGCTTTTTGGCGCACGTTGCGACACAATGAGGACGGCGGATGAATTCTCACGACGGGCCGGGTCGCTGGATCGGCGCTAGCCTCCTTCGCAAGGAGGATCGCCGGCACTTGCTCGGTGCCAGCACGTTCGTCGCGGACGTGCGCATCCCGGGGATGCAGGATATCGCCTTCGCCCGCAGCCAGTTGGCACATGCGCGCGTCGTGAGCATCGAAAAGCCGCAGGGGTTTGAAAACAAGGTCTATACGCTGGCCGATCTCGGCGAGATTCGCTGTCTTGACGCCGGTCCGGAGCTGGCCACGTTCCGCACCGTGCCCTATCCGCCGCTGGCTGGCGACCGCGTGCGATTCGTCGGGCAAACGGTTGCAGCCTGCATCGCGCCGACGCGCGCCGAGGCAGAGGATATCGCGCAAGAGGTTCTTCTCACGGGCGAAAACCTTCCCGTGGTGATCGACGCCGTGGAAGCGATCAAGCCCGGCGGCGCGACCTTGTTCGATGGGTGGCAGGACAACGCGTTCATTCATGCCACAATTGCCGATGGCGACATTGCGAGTGTGGCCAACGCACCCATACAGATGCGCCGCCAATTCAAAATGAATCGGCAGGCGACTGCTCCGCTCGAGACCCGCGGCGTGGTGGCCTACTGGGACGAACGACTGGACGAACTTGTCGTTTATTCCTCGACGCAGGGGCCGCACCTGATGCGGTTTGGCATCGCGCAGACATTGGGGTTGCCCGAGCACAAGGTCCGCGTCATCGCTCCGGACGTCGGTGGCGGTTTCGGCGGCAAGAACAGGCTGATGCCGGAGGAGATTGCGGTCGCGGCGATCGCGATGAAGTGCGGCCATCCGGTGCGCTGGATTGAAGATCGGCGCGAGCATCTGATCGCTTCGGTCCATGCGCGCGATCACTATTATGATTTCACGCTGTATGCGGAAAACACCGGGCGTGTCCTTGGCTTGAAAGGCGAACTGTTTGTAGACGCCGGCGCTTATTCGCTGTGGCCCTCCGGCCCCTACATGGAATCAAGCATGGCGGCGCGAAACCTCCCTGGTCCATATCGAATCGAGCATCTTCACGTCGAAACCCACACGGTCGCGACCAACAAGACGCCCCTTGGTCCCTATCGCGGTGTGGCGCGCCCCGGTGCCTGCTTCGCGATCGAACGGGCGATGGATGAACTGGCGCATGAGCTGGGAATGGATCCGGTCGAATTGCGCCGGATCAATCTCGTACGCGCCACCGATATGCCCTACCACACCATTGGCGGTCTGATACTGGACACCGGCGATTATCCCGGCGCGCTCGAAGCCGTCGTCGATATGGTCGATCTGCCGGCGATCCGCGCACGGCAGAAGCAGGGTGAAAGCGATGGCCGCCGCATCGGCGTCGGCTTTGCAGTTTATACCGAGCAGAGCGGACACGGCACCATCGAATGGACGAAAAGAAAATCCCGCGTCGTGCCCGGCTATGAGTCCGCGACGGTGCGGATGCTGCCCGACGGAACGGTGCACATCATGGTCGGCATTCTCAATCACGGACAAGGCCTGGAAACGTCGCTCGCCCAGGTCGCGGCCCATGAACTCGGCATCGATCCGTCGCAAATCTCAATCCGTCATGGCGACACCAATGCCACGCCGTTCGGCTTCGGCACCTTCGCCTCGCGCAGTATTGTTTTCTCCGGCGGCGCTGTGGCCAGGGCAAGTTCAATTCTCGCAGACAAGCTTCGCAAGATCGGCGCACATTTACTGCAGTCGCCGGTCGAGAGCGTCACGCTCAGGGATGGCGCGGTTCACGCCGGCGCCGCCAGCATTCCGATCAGCGAGATCGCCCGGGCCGGGAATATCAGGCCAGAGATGCTGCCGACCGACGTGGCGCCAGGCCTTGAAATCACCGCCACCTATGAGCCACCGGATTCTGGTGGTGTTTTCTCCTATGGCGTTCACGCCGCGGTGGTGGCCGCCGATCCCGACACTGGCGTTGTTGAAATATTGCAATATGCGGTCGCCGAGGATTGCGGCACGATGATCAACCCGATGATCGTGGACGGCCAGATCATCGGCGGCATCGCCCAGGGCATCGGTACGGCATTGTACGAAGAGTCGCCCTATGACCCGTCGGGTGAGCCGCTGGCCACCACGTTCGGCGATTACATGATGCCATGCGCGCCGGAAATTCCCCGCATCGACATCAGGCATTTCGTTTCGCCCGCGCACAACACGCTGCACGGCGTCAAGGGCATGGGCGAAGGCGGCGCCATCGCACCGCCCGCGACGATTGCCAACGCCTTGTCGGACGCATTTCGTGACATCGGCGCCAAATTCGCCGAAACCCCGATGACGCCGCGGCGCGTTTCCGAAGCAGTCGCGCGCGCCAGGGGGGATGCTGTATGAAATCGGCAGCGTTCCAGTACAGCCGGCCAGAAACAGTCGCAGAGGCCGTCGCCCTGCTTACGGCCGCCGAGGGCTCGGCGATGCCCATCTCCGGCGGACAGTCGCTTCTGATCCTCATGGCCTTGCGCATGACCATGATCGACAGGCTCGTCGACATCTCGCGTCTGCCGGAGCTGCGCGAGCTCAGGGATGACCGCAGCGACGTCTTTATCGGCGCGTCGACCACCCATGCGATGATCGAGGACGGCAAGATTCCGGACCCTTCAACGGGCCTGATGTCACGCGTCGCCAGCAGGATCGCTTACCGGGCCATCCGCAACCTCGGCACGATCGGCGGCAGCATGGCGCTGGCTGATCCATCTGCCGATTGGCCAGCCTGTCTCATTGCCCTCGACGCCGAGGTCAGCATTGCAGGCCCGGACGGTCAGCGCTGGGAAAAGGCCGAAGACTTCGTTAGCGGCGCGTATGAGACCATCCTACTGCCCGGAGAGATCGTGCTAGGTTTTCGCATTGCGCGCCGTCAATCGATGCGATGGGGAACCGCTAAAGTCAGTCGCAAGAGCGGTGCCTTTGCGGACTCCATGGCGGTGTTCGTCGAAGCTGCCGGCGACGGGCTGCCGCGGGCCGCGCTAACCGGTACCACGTCTCACGCGCGCATTTTGCCGCGCGTCGGCAAGTATGCGCAGAACCGTAGCATTCTCGATCCAGGCGATTTGCGCGCGGCCATCCTTGACGACCTGGCGGAGATCGTGCCGGACGCGGATGCCTACCAGCTCCGATGCCACGTCGCCACGGTGTCGCGCGCCATCACCGACGCGAGGGCCTCGTGACTGTCACGCATTTGACCATTAACGGCGAAACCATTTCGCAGGATATCAATCCGCGCGAGAGCCTTGCGGATTTCCTGCGAGAGCGCCGCAATCTAACGGGCACCCACCTTGGCTGCGAGCACGGGGCATGCGGCGCCTGCACGGTGTCGTTGGACGGCATGGTGGTGCGCTCCTGTGTCGTCCTTGCAGTAATGTGCGAGGGCCGCAAGATCGAAACCATCGAGGGGACGCGAAAGAGCGAACCCATGGACGTCATTCGGCGGCATTTTCACGAGAAACACGCGTTGCAATGCGGCTTCTGCACGCCGGGCATGCTGATGATGGCTCGCGACATCATCGCGCGCTATCCAGAGCCCAGCGACAGCGTGATCCGGAGCCAACTCAGCGGTCAAATCTGCCGGTGCACCGGCTATGCCGGCATCATCGCGGCAATCGAATCCGCGGCCCGAGAAATCCGCGACGCTGTCGAATAGGTCGTCGTCGATGCAAGCTCCAACGGAGAGCGTTGCTACCCATCGGGGCCGCAAGATCAGTGGTCAACGAGAAATTCAAGCCGAAACGCGCGCGCCATCGTAGCGGCGGTGTTCGATTTCGCCGTCGCACTATCCGCCGGATGCAACCTGCATGTCGCGGCCGCGCGTCGCCCATCCTGTCATCCGGCGCTCGATCAAAGCAAAGATCAGATACGTCACAATGCCCATGATCGCGATGACGAAAACGCCCGCGAACATCAGGGGAATACGGAACTGGGAAGATGCCTGCAGCATCAGGTAGCCGATCCCGTCATTCGACGCGATCGTTTCGGCAATCACGGCGCCGATGAAAGCCAGCGTGATCGAGACCTTGAGGGACGCAAAGAAATACGGCATCGCACGGGGCAGCCCAACCTTGAAAAGCAGGTCCGCTTTTGTTGCGCCAAGCGAAAGCAATACGTCTTCCAGCTCAGGCTCGACGGTTGCCAGGCCAGTCGCAATGTTGACCGCAATGGGAAAGAAGCTGAGCAGGAAGGCAGTCGCAATCGCGGTCGGCTGGCCGATGCCAAGCCAGAGCACCAGCAGCGGTACAATCGCGACCTTGGGAATCGAATTGAAGCCGATCAACACCGGATAAAGGCCTACATACACCAGCCGCGATGATCCGATGACCACGCCCAGCGTTACCCCAAACAGGACACCAAGTGCAAAGCCGCTCATCGTGCTGGTCAGCGTGAACAGCGCGTGCTGCATGATAGGTCCGCGGTTTTCGACGAAGGCGGCGAAAATAGCGGTCGGCGATGGCAATACGAACGGCTTGATATCCAGTGCGACGACGGCGGCCTGCCATGTTACCAGCAGAACGGTGATCACGATCCAGGGGAACGCGACTTCCAGGCGGCGGCGATTGCGAGAGGTCATGTCAGACTGCTTTCAGAGTTCGGGCGGCAGCTGCCTTTCCCTCGTTGCGAACTTGCGCGATCTCGTTGCGGATCTTGTGAACAATGTCGATGAAATGCGGATCGAACGTGGTCTCGATCGTGCGGGGCCGCGGCAAATCCACCGGATGGGTTGCGATTACCCTACCAGGCCGGGCACTCATCACGAAGATGACGTCTGCCAAATAGGCGGCTTCACGGAGATCGTGCGTCACCAGGATAGTCGTGAATTTCTTGGTCATCCAGATCGATTGCAGCACGCCCCACAATTCCTCGCGCGTGAAGGCGTCGAGGGCACCGAATGGCTCATCGAGCATCAGCAGTTCGGGTTCGTGGATCAGTGAGCGGCAGAGGTTAGCACGCTGCTGCATGCCGCCCGACAGCATCCAGGGATAGCGGTCTTCAAATTCCTCGAGGCCAACAGTCCGCAGCAGATCGCGCGCCCTTTCGACATACTCGTCCCGATGTGCGCGCAACCGCCCGCGATGCGGCTGAACGATTTCAAGCGGCAGCATCAGATTGGAAAGAAGCCGTCGCCAAGGCAGCAGCGTTGGGTTCTGAAACGCCATGCCTACGATCTTCAGCGGTCCGTTTACCTTGTTGCCGGCGACGGACACCGTGCCGCTGGTCGAGCGCTTGAGACCGGTCACCAGCTTCATCAGCGACGATTTTCCACAGCCTGAAGGGCCGACCACCGCTGCAAACTGTCCGCGCTTGATGGACATGGTGGTCCCGCTTAGTGCCAGCGAGCTCTCCGACACATCGTAATTCAGCGACACGTCTTGCAGGCTGACAAATTCGGGCATCGTCATTCCAGGCTGTGGGTACCGCAGGGCCGTTTGAGATTCCGATGAGGCCATGACTCAGACCAGCTTCAGTTCGGAGGCATCCGGAAGGAACCGGCCGTCATAGTATTGCCCGAGTTCGGGCGCGACGGCCAATCCAAAGCCTTCCTTGATGATGGACATGCCCGACGCCATCCGCGCCGGCTCGATGTGGCCCATGCCATGGGCGCGGACGTTCTCGGTCAGCACATGCTTGTTGAGCACCCATTCGAGCCGCGCCACCTCGACCTTGGTCTGCAGCAGCGGCTCCCGCTTCACCACGGCGGCGATGGTCGCCGCCGGGTTCTTGACGCTCGCCTTCCAGGCACGGGCGGTGGCCAGCGCCACGCGCTTGCAGAGCTCGGGCTCCTTCTCCACCATCGCGCGACTTGCGATCAGTGCGTTCGAAGGAAAGCTGAAGCCATAGTCGGAGAAATACAGAAAGTGGAGATCTTCCATCTTCGCGCCGGCATCGATCAGGTTGAAGATCGACGTGTAGTCGAAGCCGATCACACCATCGATGGCGCCGCGGAGGAGCAGGCTATCCCGCAACTTGACGTCGACCGTGGTCCAGTTGACCTTCTTCGGATCGATGCTGCTGCGTTCCAGCAGCGCCGGCAGAACCTTGGTCGCCGCGGACGCGGCGCCGATTCCGATCCGGGCGCCTTCGAGATCCTTCAGCGTGTCGATCGGCCTCTTGCCAAAACTCAGAACGCAGGCCGGGAAGCGATCGAAGATTCCCAGAATCATCTTCGGGGCTTCGTTGGGATTGCGCGCGGTGAATTCAACGAGCGTGGTGGCGTCTGCGAAGGCGAATGCGTGGCTTCCCGACGCGACCCTGCCAACCGCCTCACCCGATCCCGGCGCGCCATCGAGCTTCATGCTGAAGCCGAGATCCTTGTTGATGCCGCTCTCTTCGCCGAAGAAGAACGGGCTGTTGCCGCCGTAGATGCGGAAATCCAGCGAGAACGGGATTTCCCTTGCCTCCGCCCTTGCGATCGAGGGCACGCTGAGCGTCGCCGCGCCGATTGCGCCGACGCCGGCCCGAAGCAGGTCGCGGCGCGTCAGCCTGTCGAAGGGCGTTTCGCGTTTCGCGTTTCGAACTGCGCGTTGCGCAATATGTCGGTCGTCCATGCAAGGTCTCCCAGTTCAACGGATCGGATCACGTGAAGTATGCGGTCGTCGTATTGTCGCGCTCGGTATCGCCGGCAACCGACGATGATCTGGAATCCCGGTCTCGCTGCACGACACGCGCGCCTCGCGCGGGGGGCCGACCTCCAACGTCAACCAAGGGCGTGACGCTCAGCATGCGCGAACAACGGCTTCGCTGGCGGAGCTCCGGAGCGCAGGATGCGCGCCGCGGAGAAGAAAAGCAAAATCATCATTCCGCGCATCAACGACGGGCCGACCGCTGCTAGCCATCCTTACGAACTGGCAAAAAGCGATCGCGGGCATGCTGCGGAATCCATCCTCTTAATCGAGACACCCAAAGCGTAGGTTGGGAAAATCATCATCGCAAATAACTAAATCCGCTGGATTATGACCATTCGGTGATAGATCATGTCGCGCACATGCCATCTGCGCGCTTCTGCGGCAAACCCCGCACAACACTTGTGCCGCATGCATTTAAATCAGCCGCGCCGAGGCGCCATCGACGCTTCGCGCTGCACCATCTTTCGAGGATCGGACTGGCTTCCGCCATATATCGTCCGAGCAGATCAATCGAAAGTATTTACTGATTTGTGTGGGCCCCGGCCCCTCTCTATCCATTTTCGATCAGGCTTTTCATGGCAGATGGAAACGATGGACCGAATGAACACTACATCGACAATGAAAGTAGTTGCTCTGCAAAAACACGGCGGCATCGAGCAGCTGAAGCTCGATCGCTGGCCGAAGCCTGAAGTGGCCGACGACCAAGTGCTGGTCGGGGTGAAGGCGTGCGGCCTGAACTATATGGATGTATTCGTGATGCACGGCATGCCGGACCTGCATACCACCATGCCGCGGATTCCCGGCGGCGACATCGCCGGCATCGTGCGCGAAGTGGGGAAGGATGTCCCGGCCGACTGGATCGGTAAGCGTGTCGTTCTTTTCCCGCGCTTTCCCAAAGGCGGCGTGCTTGGTGAAAACGGCAACGGCGGACTTTGCGAGTTCATCGCCGTCGACCAACGGCAGCTGATCGAAATCCCCGACGGCGTGAGCTTCGACGATGCCGCCGCCCTGCCGATCGCCTACGGCACCTCGCATCGCATGCTGTTCACGCGCGGTCATCTCAAAGCCGGCGAGAAGGTCCTGATCCTCGGCGCCAGCGGCGGCGTCGGCGTTTCCTGCCTGCAATTTGCGAAAATGGCGGGCGCGGAAGTCTTCGCCTGCACCAGCAGCAAAGAGAAGGGCCGGAAGCTGAAGGAGCTCGGCGCCGATCACATCATCAATTACGTGGAGACGCCCGAATTTTCCAAGCCTGTCTGGACCGCCAGCGGCAAGAGGGGCGTCGACGTCGCCATCAACTTCACCGGTGGCGATACCTGGATCCAGACCCAGCGCTGCATGGCGGTCGGCGGACGCATCCTGACCTGCGGATCGACCGCCGGGCATATGTGCGAGATCGACGTCCGCTTTCTGTGGCACCGCGAAACCGAGATCATCGGATCGCGCGCCTATGTGCCCGAAGATATCGTCGCCTGCCTCGATCACGTGGCGTCCGGCCGGCTGAAGCCGGTGATCGAATCGGTGTTTCCGCTGGAGCGCGCCGGCGACGGCGTGAAGCTGCTTGAAGATCGCAAGATATTCGGAAAGGTCATCGTCAAGCCATGAGCACCCCCGTCAAGAATCTCGGTTGCCTCGGCATCGAGTATCGCCACGACCAGCGGCCCGCCGTGATCGACCTGTGGGATCCCGAGAACCCGCGCGAGATCGACTACCCGACCTATCATGCGTCCTGCGACGCCGTTGCGCGCGGCCTCGTTGCGCGCGGCTTTAAGCCTGGCGATCGGATCGGCATCCTGTGTTCGAACCGGGTCGAGTTCCTCGAGATTTTCTATGGCTCGATGCGCGCCGGCATCGTTCCGGTTTCGATCGGCGTTCTGCTGCCCAAGGATACCGTCAGCTGGATCATCCAGGATTCCGAGGTCAAGCTGGTGTTCTGCGAATCCAGCCTGCGCGCCAATGTGCCGGATGGCGTTGCAACCATCGACATCGATGCCCAGGGGGCAGAAGGGCTCCAAGGCTTCAAGAGGCCCGGTCCGTTCACGCCGTTTGTGCCAGAGCGCGATTCCGTCGCCTTCCAGCCGTACACCTCGGGATCGACCGGACGGCCGAAGGGCGTCGAACTTTCCCATCGCGCCCACAGCTGGGTTGCCGAGACCATCTCGCATGACCGCGACTTCGCCCCGTCGGACCGCATGATCGTTGCCGCGCCGCTGTATCACAAGCACGCGATGAATTCGATCAAGTGCGTGCTGGTCGGCGGCTCCACCGTGGTGCTGATGCGCAAGTTCGATCCCCGGCGCTACATCGAGGCTATCAACCGCTATCGGACGACGGTCGTGTCGGGCGTGCCTACCATCTTCGCGATGATGCTGCAGCAGCGCGACCTGCTCGCCGGCAACGACTATTCGTTCGTGCGGCTGGCGACGATGGGCGGCGCGCCCGCGACCGACACCCTGATCGACGCCGTCGCGGAGACGTTCCCGTCGGCCGACATCGTGCAGATCTTCGGCATCACCGAAGCCAGCGCGGCGCTGTTCGGCCGCCACCCGGAACGCGCGGAGCGGCCGCGACATTCGATCGGCTGGCCGATCGCCGGCAACGAATTCCGGCTGGTCGGAGGTGAGGACGAGAACTTCGGCACGCTGCATGTCCGCGGCCCCGGCATGATGAACGGTTATCACAACAACCCGGCGGAGATGGAAAAGCGCCTCAAGGACGGCTGGTTCAACACTGGCGACATCCTGCGGCGCGACGCCACCGGCTGGTACTATTTCATCGGTCGCTCCGACGACATGTTCGTGTCGAGCGGTCACAACATCTATCCGAGCGAAGTCGAGGTGATGCTCGAACGGCACCATGACGTCGAGCAGGCCATCATCGTGCCGGCCCCGGACGAGATCAAGTACCGCATTCCCTACGCCTTCGTTGTCAGGCGCGACGGCTCCGATCTTTCCGAGGAGGACGTCAAGGCCTACGCGCTGAAGAACGCGCCGCCTTACCAGTATCCGCGTCGCGTGGTGTTCCTGAAATCGCTGCCGATGAACGGCATCGGCAAGATCGACCGCAAGGAACTGGTCTCGCGCGCGTCGGCGATGGTCGAGGCTGCACCTCCGGCTGCCGGAAAGAGCTCGCGATGAAGGCCGCGGACGTTCAGGCGATCATCGCGCGCAGCCCGTATCTCAGCTGGCTCGGCCTGCAGGTTATCGAACTCGGCAACGACGAGATCACCGTCAAGGCGACGTGGCGCGAGGAATGGGTCGCCAACCCGACCGTCGGCCAGACCCAGGGCGGCATTCTGGCGGCTCTGGTAGATTTCGCCGCCGACTTCGCGCTTATCGAGCGGATGGGTCGTCCGGTGCCGACGATCGACATGCGGATCGACTATCATCGGCTCGCCAAGCGGGGCGATCTCACGGCAAAGGGCCGCGTCATCAAGCTAGGCAAGCAGTTCTCGGTTTGCGAGGCGCAGGTCTATGACGAAGCCGGCGCGCTGATTGCCAGCGGCCGCGGCGCCTATCTCACGACCGCGCCGGACAGCTGAGATCGCGCGATATATTTTCGGCGCCGAATAATAAGCAGGAATTAGTTGTTTGCGCGCGTCTACGCCGGGTTCTACGCAGGAACTACTCACACGCCGCCCGATGCCCTGCCGCTACGCGGCGGCAGTCATCGGGAATCTCACCGACCATTCAGACAGAATTGGGATATGAAGCGCATGTCCACCAGCCAGACCAACGAGACATGGTACGCGGTCGTCGCGCGCGTTCTCAAGGCGAACAAGGTGACGCTCGTTGCCTATGTCCCGGACAACGTGCTGGCGCCGCTGATCAAGCTGATCCATGCTGATCCGGACTTCACGGTGGTGTGTCCGGCGCGGGAAGAAGAAGCGGTGGCGATTGTGGCCGGCGCATATATGGGCGGCCGGCGCGGCATAGCGCTGATGCAGACCAGCGGCTTTGCGACGATTCCGAACGCGCTGGCCTCGCTGATCTGCCCGTATGAAATACCGCTGCTGATGATGATCTCGGAGCGCGGAACGCTCGGCGACTTCCAGAAGGGCCAGGCGATCGTGTGCCGCACCATGCGCCCGGTACTGCAATCGTTGGGCATCGAGCATTTCGCCATCCAGGACATGGGCCAGCTGGAATTCGTGGTCGACAGCATGATCAAGCAGGCGTTTGCGACGCAGGCGCCCGCGGCGATGATCCTGTCACCGCTCCTGACCAAGCGCGTCGCGGCCTGAAAGGAAACATGATGTCTGATGTCAAGGCGCAAAGCGGCCGCAACGAAGCCAGCGTGATGAACCGTTCGGTTATGACGCAGTTGCTGGTCGACAAGCTGAAATCCGGGGAAGCCGTTATCGGCGGCATCGGCAACAGCAATTTCGACCTCTGGGCCAGCGGGCAGCGGCCGCAGAATTTCTACATGCTGGGCAGCATGGGCCTCGCCACGCCGATCGCGCTGGGTGTCGCGCTGGCGCAGCCGCAGCGCAAGGTGTTCGCGCTCGATGGCGACGGCTCAATCCTGATGCAGCTCGGCGCGTTGGGAACCGTGGCCGCGGAAGTCTCGAAGAATCTCGCCATCATCATCTGGGACAACGGGCTCTATCAGATCACCGGCTCGCAGAAGACGCTGACGTCGGCGGGCGCGGACTTGGTCGCCATCGCGAAAGGCGCGGGCATCGCGCAGAGCTATTGGGCCTTCGACCAGGCTCACTTCGAATCGCTGATCGAGCGCGCCCTGGTCGAGGACGGTCCGTGGTTCATTGCCGTCCGGATCGACGCCGAAAAGCCCGCCGGGGTCACTGAACGAGATCCGGTCAAGATCCGGCTCAACTTCATGCAGGGTCTCGGCGCCAAGCCGTGATGTCCATAATCTGGAAGACGAGCTGATGTCGCAACTTCTGATCGGCGGACGCTGGGTTGACGGCGTATCGGCCGAACGCCTGACCGATAAATACAGCGGCGCCGTGTTCGGCGAGATGGCGATTGCCTCTCCGGAGCAGGTCGAGCTTGCCGTCACGGGTGCGCTTGCCGCGGTTCAGTCCTCGCAGCTGAAGCCCTACGATCGCTACCGGATCCTGTCGAAGGCCGCGCGGATCGTGGAGTCGCGCATCGAGGCGCTGGTGGCGCTGATGCGCGACGAGGTCGGCTTCACCCGCGCCGACGGCGAGAACGAGGTCCGCCGCTGCGTGCAAACGCTGGAATTGTCCGCCGAGGAGGCCAAGCGCCTCAATGGCGAACTGGTCCCGATGCAGGCCGCCGACGGCGTGCAGAACCGGATCGGCTTCACCATCCACATGCCGCGCGGCGTGATCTGCGCGATCACGCCATTCAACTCACCGCTCAATACGCTCGCCCACAAGGTCGGCCCGGCGCTCGCCGGCGGCAATGCGGTCGTCATCAAGCCATCGAACCATTCGCCGCTGTCCGCGGTGGCGCTCTGCGAAGCGCTACTGGAGGCCGGCCTGCCGCCCGATCTGCTGGCGCTGGTGCATGGCCCCGGCCAGACGATCGGCCGCCAGCTGCTGGCTGACCAGCGCATCGCCTTCTATGCCTTCACCGGCAGCACTCAAGTCGGCCGCGAAATCCAGCAGGCCGCCGGGCTGCGCGGCGTTCAGCTTGAGCTCGGCAGCATCGCCAGCACCATCGTCTGTCACGACGCCGACATCGCTCTGGCCATCCCGAAGATCATCAATGCCGGATTCCGCAAGGCCGGGCAGGTCTGCACCTCGGTGCAGCGGCTGTTCATCGATCGCCGTATCGTTGGCGACTTCATGCCGCGATTCGTCGAGGCGGTGCGTGCGACCAAGGCCGGCGATCCTGCCGATCCCTCGGTGGTCATCGGACCAATGATCACGCGTGGCCACGCCGAACGCGCGGCGTCGTGGGTCAGAGAGGCTGTCGCCGGCGGCGCTCGCATCCTCACCGGCGGCACCCTGGAGGGCCAGGTATTCGCGCCGACCGTGCTCGACGGCGTCGATGAATCGATGCGTGTGGTCTGCGAGGAAATTTTCGCGCCGGTAGTCTGCCTGATGGCATTCGACGACATCGACGACGCGGTCGCGCGGGCCAATGCCAGCCCGTTTGGCCTCGCCGCCGGCCTGTTCACGACGAATCTGCAGACGGCCTTCCGGGTGTCCCGCGCGCTTCGGTTTGGCGGCGTGCATGTCAACGAGGCCTCCAGCGCCAGGATCGACGTGATGCCGTTCGGCGGCGTCAAGGATAGCGGCTACGGCCGCGAAGGCCCGGCCTATGCCATTCGCGAGATGACCGAAGAGCGGCTTATCACCATCGCTTATTAAGACGCCCTACCACCTCACGGAGCATATCCCGATATGAACAAGCCTTTCATTCCAGAAAATATCTTGCGCGTCGCGGTCGATATTGGAGGTACGTTCACCGACGGTGTGGCAAGCATCTCTCCGGGCGGGCGAATCTGGGTATCGAAATCGCCCACCACGCCGAACGACCCGGGCGAAGCGGTATCGACGGTGATCGAAGACTTGCTCCGCCAGGTCGATGCCTCGGAGGGCGCTATCGCGCCGCCGCTGGCGGAGGTCGTTCACGGCACCACGCTGATCACCAATACGCTGATCGAGCGCAAGGGCGCAAAGACCGCGCTCGTCGTCACCAAGGGCATGCGCGACGTGCTCGATATCGGCCGCGAATGGCGTTACGACATCTACGATCTGGAAATCGAGATGCCGCGGCAATTGATCGCCGCGGGTGACCGCGTCGAACTCGACGAGCGGCTCGACGCCACCGGGGCGGTGGTGGTGCCGCTCAGCGATGACGAAATCGACCGGATCGCCGCCGAGCTGAAATCCCTCGATGTCGAATCCGTCGCGGTGTCGCTGCTGCATTCCTACGTCAACACCGGGCACGAGAAGAAGGTCGCGGAGCGTCTACAGGCGGCGCTCCCCGGCGTCGCGGTCTCGCTGTCGTCGGATCTCGCCCGCGAGATCAAGGAATTCGAGCGCACCTCCACTGTCGCCGCCAATGCCTATGTCAAGCCGCTGGTCGCCACCTATCTGCGCGAGCTCCACTCGCGCATCGCCAAGATTCGCAGCGGCATCCCATTGCGGGTCATGGTGTCGAGCGGCGGATTCACCTCGGCGGAAGCCGGCGCGGAATCGCCGATCCTGCTGCTCGAATCCGGCCCGGCGGCGGGCGTGATTTCGGCGCTCAATACGGCGCGCCAGAACGACGTGGATCAGGTGCTGGCCTTTGACATGGGCGGCACCACGGCAAAAGCCTGCGTCGCCGTCGGCGGCGAGCCGCCGATCGCGCACAGTTTCGAATGCGCCAGGGTGGTGCGTTTCAAGCGCGGCTCCGGCTTCCCGATTCTCATTCCGAGTATCGAGCTGATCGAGATCGGCGCCGGCGGCGGCTCCATTGCCCATAGCAACCGGCTCGGTCTGCTCAACATTGGCCCGGAATCTTCCGGCTCCGTTCCGGGGCCCGCCTGCTACGGCCGCGGCGGCGCCGATCCGACCGTGACCGACGCCGATCTACTGCTCGGCTATCTCAGCCCGACTAATTTCCTCGGCGGTGACATGAAGCTCGACGTCCCAGCGGCGGAGCGGGCGATGGCCCGTCTTGCCGGCGAACTGAAGGTCAAGCCGATCGAAGCCGCCTGGGGTATTTGCAATATCGTCAACGAGAACATGGCGAGCGCTGCGCGCATCCACATCGCCGAAAACGGTCTCGACCCCCGCGACTTTACCATGGTGGCAACTGGCGGCGCTGGCCCGCTGCACGCGGTGGAAGTCGCGCGCAAGCTACATATCCCCCGCTTGTTGATCCCGATTGCGGCCGGTGCCGGATCCTGCCTTGGCATGTTGGCGGCGCCACAGCGTGTCGACCGCGCCTGGTCGAATCCTCAGCTGCTTGCGGATGTCGACTGGGGACTGGTTGCAAAGAATTTCGCGGCGCTCCGGAGTGAAGGCGAAATCGAACTCGCCGCAGCTGGTGCAAAGGCCGTCGAATGGCGAATTGGCGCCGAGATGCGATACTATGGCCAAGGAGCCGAGATCCCCATCTCTATTCCTTTCGAGAACGTCGGTGCTGCAACAAGCAAGCTGCTGCTCGACACGTTCGAGGCGCACTATGAAAGACTCTACGGGCGGCTGGTGCCAAATGCCGCACCGCAAGTCATCACCTGGCGCCTGGTCGGCCGGGCGCCGACTGACGGCCATCACTTCGAATGGGGCGACAACCGCGGCAACACCACCCCCGCGGCCCCCGCGGTGCGCAAGATCTACCTGCCGCTCAAGGGCGACTATGCCGAGGTCAAGGTCTATGACCGCTATTCGCTCGCACCCGGCGCGCAGCTGCAGGGACCGTTGATCCTCGAAGAGCGGGAATCGACCATCGTTGTCGCAGTTGAATCGGAGGTCGCTATCCGCCCCGATCTCACCGTCTCCGTCACGATCAAGGAGTTCGACTGATATGAAGAATAATCTCGCGGAATCGGCGACCATGGACGACACCGGGCAAATTCGCAATACGAGCTTCGATCCGATCGAACTCGAAATCCTCTGGAAGCGGCTGATCAGCGTCGTCGATGAGGCCTCTGCGGCTTTCGTCCGGACGTGCTTCTCCACGCTGGTCCGCGACGGCAATGACTTTGCCATCGTGCTGACCGACGCGCAGGGCCGCTCGCTGGCGCAGTCCACCATGAGTCTGCCGGGCTTCATCGGCTGCCTGCCGGCGACGGTGCGGCATTTCCTCGAGAAATTTCCGGCCGAGACGATGAAGCCAGGCGATGTTTTTATCACCAATGACCCGTGGAAGGGATCCGGCCACGTCCATGACGTGACCACGGCGACGCCGATCTTTCACAAGGGACGGCTTGTTGCGTTCGCCGCGGTGGTGTCGCATCTTCCCGATATCGGCGGCAAGCTACGTAGCAACAGCAGCCGTGAGATCTATGAAGAGGGATTGCAGATCCCGCTGATGAAGCTGTTCGATGCAGGGCAACCGAACAAGGTTCTGATCGAAATCATTACGCAGAACGTCCGGGTGCCCGAGCAGGGTATGGGCGACATCTATGCGCAGATTTCCGGCTGCCGGACCATGGGCGAGCGGCTGCAGGGCCTGCTCGAGACCGTCAATCTCGACGACCTCGGCGCGGAGGTCCGCAAGCGTTCCGAAAACGCCATGCGCGAAGCCATCCGCGCGATCCCGGACGGCACCTACCACGCCTCGGTCCAGCACGATGGCTTCGATGCGCCGATCAAGATCGAGTGCGCGCTGACCGTCAAGGGCGACGAGATCGAAATCGACTATACCGGCACCAGTCCGCAACTGCCGCACGCCCTGAACGTGGTGCCGATCTATACGTTCGCCTACACCGTCTACGGCCTGAAGGCACTGCTGTGCCCAGACATTCCCAACAATGAAGGCAGCTTCCTGCCGATCTCGACCAGCGCGCCGCTCGGATCGCTGCTGAACCCGACCTATCCGGCCGCGTCGGGCGGCCGCAGTGCGATCGGCCATCTGTTGCCCGCCGCCGTTTTCAAGGCGTTGGCCGGCGTGCTGCCTAACAAGGTCTGGGCGTCGGGATCGCCCAACTCGTCGATGACGATGTCCGGCGAATATCGCAAGAAGCGTTTTGCGGTGGTGAATTTTCTCAATGCCGGCCAAGGCGCCACGTCGCAGCGTCCCGGCTTTTCCGCGCTCAGTTTCCCGGCGAATCTCGGCAATACGCCGATCGAAATGATGGAAACGCTGGCGCCGTTTCGCGTGCTGCGACGTGAGATTCGCCTTGGCAGCGGTGGTGAAGGGCACAATGCCGGCGGTTGCGGCATCAGCTTCGAGTTTGAAATGCTGCCCGACGCGTCGGAAGTGACTTGCTCGTTCCTGATGACCCAGTTGAAAACGCCGACCGCGGGCCTGGCTGGCGGTGGCAGCGGCAAGCCGGGCCAGTTGCTCATCAACGGCGAGAAAACAGATCCGACGGCGCCGCGTGTCCTCAAGGCAGGCGACCGAATTCTCATGGAAACAGCTGGCGGCGGCGGTTACGGCCCCACGCGTGCGAATAACATCTAAGGAAGTAACCGATGACCGACGTGACACATATCGATCAGAATGCCCGCCGCAGCCGCGCCGTGGTTCATAATGGACTGGTCTATACCGCCGGGCAGGTGCCCGATGACATGTCGCAGGACGTGACGGTTCAGACCCAGCAGGTTCTCGCCAAGATCGATGATCTTCTGAAGCAGGCGGGCACCGACAAGGGCCGTGTGCTCACCGCGCAGATCTGGTTGCGCACGATCGATGATCTCGCCGCCATGAATGCGGTTTGGGACGCCTGGGTGGTGCAGGGCAAGACTCCCGCGCGATGCTGCGGCAAGGTGGAAATGAACAATCCGAATTGCCGCGTGGAGATTCTTGTTGTTGCAGCGATCTAGCCCAGCGGTAGCGAAAGCCCACGTGACGCAGCCGCTGGATCCCGAGCGGCGCTATGACGTGTTGGTGATCGGCGGCGGCAATGCGGCCTTGTGTGCGGCGATCAGCGCGCGGCGCTCCGGTGCCAGCGTGCTGGTGCTGGAAGCCGCGGCGCACTTCTACCGCGGCGGCAACACGCGGCACACCCGCAACATGCGCTGCGCCCACGACAGCGCGACGGAGATTCTCACCGGGCCTTATACCGAGGACGAGTTCTGGGAAGACCTCAAGCGCGTCACCCAAGGGCATACCGACGAGGAGCTGGCGCGCTACATGATCGCCGAATCCAAGGACATGCTGACCTGGATCGTCGATCAGGGCGTGCGCTTCCAGCCCTCGCTGGGCGGAACGCTAAGCCTTGGCCGCACCAATTCATTCTTCCTCGGCGGCGGCCGCGCGATGCTGAACGCGCTGTATCTCACCGCGGAACGACTCGGCGTCGAGGTCCGCTACGATGCGGAAGTCATCGAACTCGAGATCGAGAATGGCATGTTCCTGTCAGCCACGGTGAAGGAAGCATCGGGAACGAGCACTGTTCGCGCTGCGGCGCTGGTGGCGGCGTCCGGCGGCTTCGAGGCCAATATCGAGTGGCTGAAGCAAGGCTGGGGCGAGATCGCCGAGAACTTTCTGATCCGCGGCACGCCGTATAACCGCGGCACGATTTTGCGAATGCTGCTCGATCACCAAGTCAAGCAGATCGGCGACGTCACCCAATGCCATGCGGTGGCCATCGATGCGCGTGCGCCAAAGTTCGACGGCGGCATCATCACCCGGCTGGATTGCGTGATCTACGGCATCGTCGTGAACAACCAATGCCAGCGCTTCTACGACGAGGGCGAGGACATCTGGCCGAAGCGCTACGCGATCTGGGGCCGCCTGGTCGCGGCGCAGCCCGACCAGATCGCCTACATCATCTTCGATGCCCGCTCGCTCGAACTGTTCATGCCGTCGCTGTTTCCGCCGATCAGGGCTGACAGCATCGAGGAGCTCGCCACCCTGCTCGAACTCGATCCGGCCAAGCTCGCGGAAACGGTGAGCAGGTTCAACGCCGCGGTGCAGCCCGGCACCTTCGATCCCGACAATCCCGACGACTGCGCCACCGCGGGCATCAGGCCGGCGAAGACGCACTGGGCGCGCGAAATCGATGTCGGGCCGTTCTATGCCTATCCGGTCAGGCCCGGCATCACCTTCACCTATCTCGGCGTCAAGGTGAACAAGGAAGCGCGGATGATCATGGCGGACGGCAAGCAGGCGGTGAACATGTTCGCCGCCGGCGAGATCATGGCCGGCAATGTGCTGGGCCAGGGCTATGCGGCCGGAATCGGCATGACCATCGGCAGCGTATTCGGGCGCGCCGCGGGACGGGGAGCGGCCAAATATGCACGCAACTAGCGCTCTCACCGAAGCCGACCGGCTGATGACGGTGTGCAATTCCTGCCGCTATTGCGAGGGCATCTGCGCAGTGTTTCCGGCGATGGAAATGCGCCGCGCGTTTTCCGACGGCGACCTCAACTATCTCGCCAATCTCTGCCACTCCTGTGGCGCCTGCTATTACGACTGCCAGTTCTCGCCGCCGCATGAATTCAACGTCAACGTGCCCCAGGTGCTGGCGCAGGTACGCAGCGAATCCTACGAAGCCTATGCGTGGCCGCAGTTCCTGTCCGGCAGTTTCCAGCGCAACGGGCTGGTGATCAGCATCGTCGCTGCGCTGAGCGTTGCGGCGTTCGTCATCGGCTTCGTCCTGTTCCGCGACACCTCGGTGCTGTTCGGCGCGCATAACGGCCCCGGCGCGTTCTATAAACTGATGCCGCACAACGAGATGGCGGCGCTGTTCGGCGCGGCCTTCCTCTATGCCATCGTCGCCATCTCGATGGGCGTGCGCAACTTCTGGCGTGATATCGGCGAGCCCGCGGGCACGCTGGTGCAGGGCAGCTCGCTTTGGCAAGCGATCAAGGATGCCTCAACGCTGCGCTATCTCGACGGCGGCGGGGTCGGCTGCATGAACGAGGACGAAAAGCCCACCGACAAGAGGCGGCTGTATCATCACTTCACCTTCTACGGCTTCATGCTATGTTTTGCTTCGACCTCGGCGGCGACCGTGTATCACTATCTCGGCCGCGAAGCGCCGTATCCCTGGTACGACCTGCCGGTGGTGCTGGGCACGCTCGGCGGCCTCGGTCTGATCGTCGGGCCGATCGGACTTCTGCGAGAGAAATTTCGTCGCGATCCCGTTCTGCAGGACGGCAAGAAATACGGCATGGACGTCGCTTTCCTGGCGATGCTGTTCATGACCAGCCTCACCGGCATGGCGCTGTTGCTGCTGCGCGCAACGCCGGCCATGGGCCTCACGCTGGCGCTGCACATCGGCATCGTGTTCGCGCTGTTCATCACCATGCCCTATGGCAAGTTCGTGCACGGCTTCTACCGCTTCGTGGCGCTGGTGCGCTATGCGAAGGAGCGGCGCGAGCTGTAGCCGCAAGCGGCAGCCCTGAAGCTCTGCTAAATCGCTTTCGCCCCATAAAGATGATCAGCATTTTTGATAGTCGCCAGCAGCACTTCGAGGATTCTCTGGGTGTTGGGGGAGAACGAGCGCTGATGTCGGGTAATCAGGCATACCTCGCGCGTAACTTGAGGGCCATGAAGCAAGCGAAATTCAAATTCAGACAATGGAGCGGAGTTCGCGGCAAGTGCCGGAAGCACAGACAGCTTCCCACCCAGCGTCAAGAGAGCGTATAGCGATGTCGTGCTCGAAGCGCGGTCTGATGCCGCGGCTCTGCCTTGCAATCCGAGTTCTGGATTTTTATCGAGCAGGGCGCCGATGCCGGTGTCGCCGGTCAACCCGATGTAGTCATAGGGTTCTAGATCTTTCCATGTAAGGTCTCTTTTCAGCCGCGCAATCGGGTGGTCGGCCGGATAAACCACGCCATACGGATCGGACAGGATCGGGACGTAGTCCAGATCTGGAAAGCTATTTAACCTGCTTGCAATTCCAAAATCCATTTCGCCATTGAGAATGGCCCGCTCGATCTTGTCGGATCCTCCGTCCGTGACGGAAATACTGATGGCGGGATACGACTGCCGGAATGAAGCCAGCGTGGGCCCAAGAACATGCGTCATCATGGAAGGTGCCGCAGCGATGCGGATGTGCCCTTGCTGACTCCTCGCAACGGCCTGCAGATCGCCGATGGCGTTGTCGAATTCCCGCAAGACTCGTTCCGCGACCCCCTTAAACCAGGCTGCGTCATGCGTCAGCTCGACGCGGCGGGTGGTTCGGTCAAAGAGCTTCAAACCGATGGAGACCTCAAGCTGTTGGATGGTTGCGGTCAACGACGACTGGGTCTGGAACAAGCGGCCTGCAGCAAGTGTGAAAGATCCGGTTTCGGCAACCGCGACAAAACATCTGAGGTGCCGAAGTGAAATGCGCGCCGCCATTTTTTTCCTGTTCTTGTTTGCAAAAATCTCGTATCGACGCGCTTGAATTTTGGTGATCACAGAACGCAGCCACAGGTTGCCGGAACCTTGCCGATTTAGCGCCAACCTGAATTTCGAGGAAGATGGATCGTTCAGGCGAGGAAGTCTAGAACAGTTAGATATGAGAAATCGCGGTCAAACTGCAGCTGACAGAGGCCGCGACTTGGCCGGATCAGGTCAGGCTTGCAGTCAACGTGTCGCCGGTTCAGTTCAGGAGTCACACGCTCGCGATGAAGGTCGTCGGAGCGCTTGCGGCATCCGGCCTTCCCGTAAGCGGGCTCGAACTTGAGATTACCGAAGCAGTTCTCATTCGCGACGATGAGGCCGCGTTGGCCATCCTTCATCAGTTTCGGGCCCTCGGAGTTCGCATCGCGCTGGATGATTTCGGCACCGGCTATTCTTCGCTGAGTTATCTACATCGCTTTCCGTTCGACAAGATCAAGATCGACCGCCGCTTCATCAACGACATCGCCAAGCCCAACGGTTCATCGTTCATTGTGCAGGCCGTGGTGAATATTGCTAGTGCCCGCAGCATGACGACAACGGCCGAGGGCGTGGAAACCGAACAGCAACAGGTATCGCTCCGCAAGCTCGGCTGCACTGAAATGCAGGGCCATCTGTTCAGTCCGGCGAAATCGGCTGCGGAGATAAGGCAGCTCTTCTTCGCGCGCCGCGACAAACGCACGGCCGTACCTTAAATGGGCGGGACACTACGCGCGTGCTCGGCAATGGGAGCCGGAAGTGGAAGCCTCTGATGCATCGCAATTATTTCTAGTTCACGGACAGTCGGATTGCGCGGCTGTCGATTCCGAAATCGTTCCGGAGATGATCGATCTCGGCCGGACTTATCGCGTTATGCGCTTGCCAGTGACCTTCCCTTGGTTTCCGGTAGTAGCGCCGCTGCGACGATGATCAGTCCGTAAGCGGCGACCGTGAAGATGCCAATCGCCTGCCCAAGCGGCATGGTCGCGCTGAGGATTCCAACGAGCGTCGGGAAGAGCGCACCGATCGCGCGGCCGATGTTGAAGCAGAAGCCTATTCCGGATCCACGAATACGCGTCGGATAGAGCTCGTTGAAGAATGCTCCGATGCCGC
>JAQGKA010000109.1 GCA_028290355.1 Tardiphaga sp.
ATCGATTATCACATCGGCGCCGCCTGGCGCGAAGTCGCCAAACTGGTCCGCGAAATTCCCTCATCACCCAACGGAGCTAACACGTGAAGGCTGTCTATTCAGACAAACACCGCAGCCACGATCCGCAGTTCTTTCTGGTGCGCGGCCAGGTCAGGCGCACCACCGAACAGCCGGAGCGCGCCGACCGCCTACTGAAAGGGCTTGCCGACGGCAAGCATACGCTGGTGGCGCCGACCGAATTCGGCCAGGGTCCGCGCGCTCGCGTGCACTCGCCGGAATATCTGCGCTTCCTCGAAGGCGCGTGGGAGGAATGGACGAAGCTGCCGGATTACGGCCCGGAGATGATCGCCAACTTCCATCCGAACCGCGTGTCCGGCAGCTACCCGACCCACATCATCGGCAAGCTCGGCTGGCACACCGCGGATACCGCCTGCCCGATCGGCGTCGGCACCTGGGCCGGCGCCTGCGCTTCCACCGACGTCGCGGTGACTGCCGCGCAGATGGTGATGGATGGCGAGGACGCGGTATATGCGCTGTGCCGCCCGCCCGGCCATCACGCCTATCGCGACATGGCCGGCGGCTTCTGTTTCATGAACAATTCGGCAATCGCCGCCGAACATCTGCGGCTGAAGCACGAACGCGTCGCGATCCTCGATGTCGACGTGCACCACGGCAACGGCACCCAGGGCATCTTCTATTCGCGACCCGACGTGCTGACGGTGTCGATCCATGCCGATCCCATCGGCTACTATCCGTTCGTTTGGGGCTATGCCCAAGAGAAGGGCGAAGGCAACGGCCTCGGCACCAACCTCAACATCCCGCTGCCGCTCGGCACCGGCGACGACGGTTTCATCGACGCACTCGCCGTCGCTGAAAAGACCATCAAGTCTTTTGCACCGACCGCACTCGTGCTCGCGCTCGGCCTCGACGCCTCCGAACACGATCCGCTGGCAGCCCTGAAAGTCACCACTCCGGGCTTCAAACGCATCGGCGCAGCTATTGCCCGGTTCGGCCTGCCCACCGTCATCGTTCAGGAAGGCGGATATCTGTCCGACATCCTCGGCGCCAATCTCACCTCCACGCTCGCTGGCTTCGAAGCCGCGCGCTAACGATCGTATCTGTCGTGATGAGCAGCAGCACGCCGCAGCCTTACCTCTCCCCGCTCTGCGCGGGGAGAGGTCGACATGCGCGCCTCGCGCGCGTATCGGGTGAGGGGCATGGCACGGCGCTCATCGCACGCTCTGTACTTGCGGATCGCAAGAGCCCCTCACCCCACCCCTCTCCCCGCAAGGGCGGGGCGAGGGAGTACACCGCGCTCTGTGCAGCCGTCTGCTCCATCCACTGACCGAGCCCACACTCACCCAACAACATCCAAGAAAACGTAAGGAAAACTCATGTCGACCAATGCAGCCATTTTCGCGCGTCGCGAGGCCGCCGTGCCGCGCGGTATCGGCCACTCCACCCCGATCTCGGCGCAGCGCGCGCTGAATTCCGAAGTCTGGGATGTCGAAGGCAAGCGCTACATCGATTTCGCCGGCGGCATCGCCGTGCTCAACACCGGCCATTGCAACCCGCATGTGAAGGCGGCCGTGCGAGAGCAGATGGAACGCTTCACCCACCCCTGCTTCCAGGTGCTGCTGTATGAGCCCTACGTTACCCTTGCCGAGCGCCTCAACAAGCTGGCGCCGATCGAGGGGGCTGTGAAGACCGCCTTCTTCACCACCGGCGCCGAAGCCACCGAGAACGCCATCAAGATCGCGCGTGCTGCGACAGGACGCGCCGGCGTGATCGCATTCACCGGCGGCTTCCATGGCCGCACCGCCATGACCATGACCATGACCGGCAAGGTGCTGCCCTACAAGAAGGGCTTTGGCGCCGCATTGCCGGAAGTCTGGCACGTGCCGTTCCCGGTGCCGCAGCTCGACGTCACTGTCGAGGAATCGCTGAAATATCTCAGCTTCCTGTTCAAGGCCGACATCGATCCGGCGCGCGTCGCCGCGATCATCATCGAACCGGTGCAGGGCGAAGGCGGCTTCCATCAGGCGCCGCCGGAATTGATGCGGGCACTGCGCAAGATCTGCGACCAGCATGGCATCGTGCTGATCGCCGACGAAGTGCAGACCGGCTATGGCCGCACCGGCAAGATGTTCGCCATGGAGCACTACGACATCAAGCCCGACCTGATCTGCGTGGCGAAGAGCCTCGCCGGCGGCTTCCCCCTGTCGGGCGTGATCGGCAAGGCGGCCTTGATGGATGCCGCTGAACCCGGCGGCCTCGGCGGCACCTATGCCGGCAATCCCTTGGCGGTGGCCGCGGCCAATGCCGTGCTCGACGTGTTCGAGCGCGACAACCTCGTCGCCCGCGCCAATGTCATTGGCGAGCGCATCACGACGCGGCTGAAGAAGATGCAGCAGCGCAACGACTTGCTGCCGATGGCCGCGGTGCGCGCCGTCGGCGCGATGATCGCCTTCGACATCGTCAAGGAGCGCGGCGGCGAACAGCCCGACGCCGAGATGACGAAGAAGGTGACGCAGCGCGCCACCGACGAAGGCCTGATCCTGCTGTCCTGCGGCACCAACTTCAACACCATCCGCATCCTGGTGCCGCTGACCGCCGAAGACAGCATCATCGACGAAGGGCTCGACAAGCTCGAACTCGCGCTCTCCGCCTGATCCAGCAATCCCATAACAAAAGGCCGTCTTTCAATGACGCTTGATCCCAAACTGCGCGACGACATCATTGCCGCGATCGACAAGGGTTTTGACGCACAGGTCAAATTCACCCAGGAGATGGTGCGCCACGTCTCCACGCGCGGCAACGAACACACCATGCAGGACTTCATGTTCCGCGCCATGAAAGAGCGCGGCTACAAAATGGAGCGCTTCGAGATGGACCGCGAGGCGCTGGCGCGCCATCCCGGCAGCGGCGTGTTCGACGAACTGCATTCGCGTGCGCCGATCGTGGTCGGTACCCACTATCCGCGCGACGAGAAGGGCCGCTCGCTGATCATGCAGGGCCACGTCGACGTGGTGCCGGAAGGCCCGCACGACATGTGGGCGACGCCGCCCTACGACCCGGTGATCCAGGGCGACTGGATGCAGGGCCGCGGCGCCGGCGACATGAAGGCCGGCTGCGCCTCCAACATCTTCGCGCTCGATGCGTTGAAGAGCCTCGGCCTGCAGCCCGCGGCGACGGTGTATCTGCAGTCGGTGGTCGAAGAGGAATCCACCGGCGACGGCGCGCTGATGACGCACCTGCGCGGCTACAAGGCCGATGCCGTGGTGGTCTCGGAGCCGTCGCATGAGACGATCACGCGCGCCAATATCGGCGTGATCTGGTTCCAGCTCGAAGTCCGCGGCGTGCCTGTGCATGTGCAGCGGATGGGCACCGGTGCCAATGCCATCGACGCCGCCTATCGCGTGATCGGCGAGTTGCGCAAGCTCGAAGCCAAGTGGAATGCGACCAAGGACCAGTTCGAGCACTTCAAGAACATCGAGAAGCCCGTCAACCTGAACATCGGCAAGATCGCCGGCGGCGACTGGGCTTCCTCGGTGCCGGCGTGGTGCAAGGTCGACTGCCGCATCTCGATCCTGCCCGGCAAGACGGCCGAAGCGGCGAAGAAGGAAATCGTCGAATGCGTCGCCGCCTTCACCCGCCAGGACGCTTTCCTGTCGAACATCCCGCCGACCGTCACCTTCAACGGCTTCCAGGCCGAAGGCTACACGCTCGAGCCGGGCTCCGATGCGGAAGCTACGCTGGCAGAGGCGCATGAGGCTGTGTTCGGCAAGAAGCCAGAGGCGGTGACCTCGCTCGCCTATCTCGACAGCCGCGTCTATGCGCTGTTCGACAAGGTGCCGACACTGAACTACGGCTGCATCTCGCGCGGCGTCCACGGCTTCGACGAAGGCGTCAACCTGCC
>JAQGKA010000118.1 GCA_028290355.1 Tardiphaga sp.
CGCTGTTCGATCTCGTCATCAAGCATGTCGCGCCGCCCGTGGTCGAAGAGGGCCCGTTCCGCATGCTCGGCACGATCCTCGAAGCCAACCCCTATCTCGGCCGCATCATCACCGGCCGCATCTCGTCCGGTTCGGTCAGGCCGAACCAGCCGGTGAAGGTGCTGTCGCGTGACGGTAAGACCGTGGAAACCGGGCGCATCACCAAGATCCTGGCGTTCCGCGGCCTCGAGCGCCAGCCGGTCGAGCTCGCCGAAGCCGGCGACATCGTCGCCATCGCCGGCCTGCCCAAGGGCACCGTCGCCGATACGTTCTGCGATCCATCGGTCGAGATTCCGATCCAGGCCCAGGCGATCGATCCGCCGACCGTGTCGATGTCCTTCATCGTCAACAACTCGCCACTCGCCGGCACCGAAGGCGACAAGGTCACCAGCCGCCTGATCCGCGACCGCCTGCTGCGTGAAGCAGAAGGTAATGTCGCGCTGAAGGTTGTCGAATCCGCCGACCGCGACGCGATGGAAGTGTCCGGCCGCGGCGAATTGCAGCTTGCGATTCTGATCGAGAACATGCGCCGCGAAGGCTTTGAGCTCAGCGTGTCGCGTCCGCGCGTCGTGCTGACCAAGGACGAGGACGGCAACGTTCTCGAGCCCGTGGAAGAAGTCGTCATCGACGTCGATGAGGAGTTCTCCGGCGTGGTCGTGCAGAAGATGAGCGAGCGCAAGGCCGAGATGATCGAGATGCGCCCGTCCGGCGGCAATCGCCTGCGTCTGGTGTTCTACGCGCCGACCCGCGGCCTGATCGGCTATCAGGGCGAGCTCATGACCGATACCAAGGGCACGGCGATCATGAACCGCCTGTTCCATGCCTACCTGCCCTACAAGGGCGAGATCGCCGGCCGCCGCAACGGCGTGCTGATCTCCAACGACGCCGGCGAAGCGGTGGCCTATGCCATGTTCAAGCTGGAAGATCGCGGCCCGATGATGATCGAGCCGGGCTGGAAGGTCTACAAGGGCATGATCATCGGCGAGCACACCCGCGAGAACGATCTCGAACTCAACGTTCTCAAGGGCAAGCAGCTCTCCAACATCCGCACCACCTCGAAGGATGAAGCGGTTCGTTTGACCCCGCCGATCCGGATGACGCTGGAGAAGGCGCTGGCCTACATCGAGAGCGACGAGCTGGTCGAGATCACGCCGAAGTCGATCCGTCTGCGCAAGAAGCACCTCGATGCCAACGAGCGCAAGCGCGCCGAAAAGACCAAGGAAGTGGTGGCGTAAGCCACGCCGCTTTTGCGATGTTTGTTACAAAATGCCCGGCGTGAGCCGGGCATTTTTCGTTTTGGCCATCGCCCATATTGCAATAGCGGCGCAGCACGGCAGCGCGCTCCCTCGCCCCGCACTTGCGGGGAGAGGGTGGGGTGAGGGGCGTGGCAGTGCACCTGAGACGCGCATGGACTCTCGGGTTGAACGACCTTTGCACCCTTGCGGATTCATCGGCGAGGGATGCGCTGTTGTTCGACCCGTAGATGCGGAAGGCGAGTTGAGTGCCGTGCCCGGCCCCTCACCCGGATCGCGAAGAGCGATCCGACCTCTCCCCGCAAGGCGGGGAGAGGTTACGTTGCCGCCGGCGCACCCACCTGCTTCAGCGGATCGGCCTTGGCAAACGCCTCCTGCGTTTCGCAACGCGCGATGATCCGGTCGATGGTCGGTGCATTCTTCACGGGGATCTTCAGCACCCGCATGGTCGCGGTGATGCTGGCGAGGCAGATGTCGGCCATGGTGATCTGGTCGCCATGGCAGAACGCCCCGGTGGCGGCCTCGGTGGCGAGCCGCTTCTCCACCGCGGCGAGGCCGGCGTCGAACCAGTGCACCAGCCAGGCCCGCACTGCGGCGTCGTCGAAGCCGGCCACCGTCGACAGATATTTTCGGACCCGCGGCGTGATCAGCGGATGGGTATCGGATGCCAGCATGGCGGCGATGGAACGGACCCGCGCCCGGCCGTGCGGATCGGCTGGCAGCAGCGGCGGCAAGGGATGGGTCTCGTCGAGGAATTCCAGGATCGCCAGCGACTGCGTCAGCGGCAACTGGCCCTTCACGATCAGCGCCGGAATGGCGCCGAGCGGATTGATCTTGAGGAAATTGTCGTTGAGCTGCTCGCCGGCATCCAGATTGATGACCCGCTCCTGCGCCGTCAGGCCCTTCAGATTCAGCGCCACGCGCACCCGATAGGTCGCCGACGTCCGCCAGAAACCATAGAGCTCGAAATCGGATTGGTCGGTCATGGAACGATCCCTGTGCGGTTGCGGGGGACGTCGGCCCACACTGCGGCAGGCCGGCGCCTTGAATAATTCAAGCAAGCCTATATCCAGCTGTCACGACAATCGAGTGTGAGGTCGGCGTGACCGGCCGATGATCTGCCATCGGTGCAACCCGCCGCGAAGCCGAGACGCAATGAGAGCTTTCCCCTCCGAAATCGATGTAGCCATCATCGGCGCCGGTGCCGCCGGGCTCGGTGCCGCCCGCGCGCTTGAAGATTCCGGCCTTTCGGTGATTGTGCTGGAAGCCCGCGACCGGATCGGCGGCCGCGCCCATACCATCATGGCCGCGCCCGGCATTCCCTTTGACCTCGGCTGTGGCTGGCTGCATTCCGCCGACAGGAATTCCTTCGTCAGGATTGCGAAGCAGCTGAATTTCGACGTCGACAAGGCCCGCCCGCCGTGGCGCGAGCAAAGCTACGACAACGCCTTTCCGAAAACGGATCGTTCCGATTTCTTCCAGGCGCTCGACGCCTTCTACGATCGCGCCGAACAGGCCGCGGAAAGGGAGCCGGACGCCGCCGCCAGCAGCTGTCTTGAGCCCGGCAATCGCTGGAATCCGATGATCGACGCCATCAGCACCTATATCAACGGCGTCGAGCTCGACCGCGTCTCGCTGCACGACATGGACGCCTATGAGGACACCGAGACCAACTGGCGGCTGCCATCAGGCTATGGCGCGCTGATATCGGCCTACGGTGCGGCATGCCCGGTCGCGCTCGGCGCGGAGGTGACGCTGATCGATCATTCCGGCGCGCGCGTGAAAATCGAGACTTCGCGCGGCACGCTGAGCGCCGCCAAAGTCATCGTCACCGTGCCGACCAATTTGATCGCCAACGAAAGCATCCGCTTTCATCCGGCGTTGCCGGAGAAAGTGGAAGCCGCGCGCGGCCTGCCGCTCGGCACCAACAACAAGGTGATGTTGGCGCTGGCCGATGGTGACAGCTTGCCAAAAGACGCCGGCCTGCGCGGCGCCGCCCTGCGCACCGGTGTCGGCAGCTTCCAGATACGCCCCTTAGGCAACCCCTGCATCGAAGGCTTTTTCGGCGGCAGCTTTGCCCGCGAACTGGAAGACCTGGGCGACGGCGCGCTCGCCGCGCAGGGCATCGACGAGGTCGTCGCGCTGCTCGGCTCGGATTTTCGCCGCAAGCTAACGCCGCTCGCCGAATCGCGCTGGGCGCACGATCCCTTCGCCCAAGGCGCCTATTCCGCCGCCAAACCCGGTCACGCCGGGGCGCGAGCGGTGCTCGCCGCCCCGGTCGATGGCAGGCTGTTCTTCGCGGGAGAGGCGACCTCGCCGCATTTTTTCTCGACGGCGCATGGGGCGAGGGATAGCGGGGAAAGGGCGGCGGATGAAGTTCTGAAAGCAGGCAATCGCAAGAAAGTGTAGTTGCGATCTACTCGATCACCCTCTCGCGAAACGCCTTGTCCGGCACCATGCACACCTCGCTTCGCCCGAAAATCCGGTAGCGGTTTTTGGCGATGAGGTTGTAGACGGGATCGCGTAACACGGAAGGCACCGCGCGCAACATGCGCACCCACCCCCAGCCCGGCAAATTCGAAAGCACCGTCAGCGCGCCGTCGGATTTGAAGCGGGCGATGCCGCCATGGATCACCGCGTTGGTGTCGGGAACGCTGGGGTCGATGCCGATGGCACGGGCGAGGCGGCTGCCGTAGTCGGATTGGATCGCGGTGAAGCGGAACCGACGGTTAACGTCGCGCGTGGCGACGAACCGGATCCAGTGCGAGCAGAAAATGCAGGCGCCGTCGTAAAGGATCACGTCATCGTCCGGCCACCGGTTTGTCACGGGTTTGCCCCATCGAAAATGGGCGTGAAAAGCGTCATCGTTTCTTCCCTGGCCGCGCGGTGATTGCCTTCAACGCGCTGTCGAGTGTTGCGCCATAAATTTCGTCGCCGCCGTCGCTTTCCGCCAGCCAGTGGCCTTCGCCGCGAAACTCCGGCAGCACGCGAAAATCCACTTTGTCGCCACCGGCGCGAAATGCATCGGCGAGTTGCCGCGACAGGGCCGGCGAAAAATAGCTGTCATTGCGTGCCACCAGCCAGATCACCGGCGCATGCGCATCCTTGCCGAATGCGGACGCAGCGGCGATCAGGTTTTGCGGGGCGCAGACCTGGTTCGGCCGGTCATTGGCATGGCCGCCGCGGCCCGGCGCGAAGGCGACGATCGCAGATACGCCTTGCGGGTTCCTGCCGGCGAGCGCCAGGGTACCCCACGCGCCGGCGGAATGGCCGACGACGATCGTCCCGTTGCCGCGCACGAAAGGCTGCGTGCGCATGTAGTCGAGCGCCGCGACGATCGAATCCGCCGTAGCGTGGCCTGAACGCATGTAGTTGGCATCGTCGCAGCCGCCCTGGTCCTCGAGATAGCGTCCGGTGCCGCCATGCCCGGGCCGCTCCGGCACCAGCACGGCATAGCCGCGCGCCACCCACCACGCCGCCAGCGCGCGATATTCCGGCTGCGGCATTTGCGCCCGGCGCAAGGCATTCTGGGTTGATGCATGCGCGATCACCGCGAGCGGAAACGGGCCTTCGCCGGCGGGGCGAAACAGGATCGCGCGCGCGGCGGTATTTGGATCGGGCGAGGGCACCAGCCAGAGTTGTCGGCGGTCCGGCGAGCTTTCGTTTGCTTGTGCGCCGAGATGGGTCTGCGCCGCGGCAGGCCACCACAGGCCGCAAAATGCCGCCCACACGCAAAACGCTTTGACCAATTTCATGTTTCGCCGGGCGCCGGAAAATCAAGGAGACGTTGCGCTGAGACTACACGCGGCGAATCAATTCGGCGATTATCTTGCTGCACGCCCGCCTGTGCTCGCGCAGCATGACGGGTTTTCGACTCACGATTGCGGGAAAACTCGCCGGAGCGGCCTGACGAGGCGCCGTCTGTCCTTTTTCGGCACAACTCGCACGGCAAACTGATGCTAAAAATCCACACGTTAACCGATAATTAACGATGGACCTTGAAGAGCGCGCGCTGACTTGCTTTGATTGGGTTCATGAGCACAACCCTGATCGAGGTTCGACCGGCCAAAGCT